>NZ_VIRS01000015.1 GCF_006912135.1 Cryptosporangium phraense
CCGCGCCCGGCGCGCGCCCCCACCTCAGTGGCCCGCGAACGTCGGTTTCTGTTTGGTAAGGAACGCCTCCACGGCGGCGCGGTGATCCGACGAGACCCCCAGCGCCGCCTGTTCCCTCGCCTCCGCAGCGAGAGCCGCCTCCAACCCGCCGGCGAACAGGCGCTTGGTGGCGGCATACGCAGCCGTCGGGCCGGCCGCCAGTTCGGCGGCGAGCGCTCGGGCGGTCGCCTCGACGTCGGCTCGGGGCACGACCGTGCCCGAGACTCCCCAGGCGACCGCTTCCGCCGGGGTGAACGTCGAACCCCGAAGCACCAACTCTCGGGCTCTCGAGGCGCCGATCGCGGCGGCCAGGCTCGCGCTGAGGCCCGAGTCGCAGGTGAGCCCGATCGCCGAGAACGCGGTGGCCAGCGTGGCGTCCTCGGCGAACACCCGCAGGTCGCAGGCCAGCGCGAGGGCGAGCCCGGCGCCGACGCACGTGCCGTTCACCCCGGCCACGACCGGTTTGTCCATCGTGGCCAGTAGCCGGACGATCGGCGCGTAGTCGCGCTCGACCGTGTCGAACGCGTGCGCCGGGTCGGCGCGGAGGGCGTCGGCGTGCTCGGCGAGATCCTGGCCCACACAGAAACCGTCTCCGGCGCCGGTGAGGAGCACAGCGCGCACCGACGCGTCGTCGGCCACGTCCTGAAGCCCGGCACGCAGCTGGGCCTTGGTCGCGGCGTCGAGCGCGTTCCGTCGCTTCGGGCGGTTGAGCGTGACGACGGCGACCGCGCCGAGACGGTCGACCTCCACCTCGCTCATGACGCGGGCCAGGTCTTGGCGACCAGCGTCAGCACGTCGTACGTCGCGACCGGGGCGCCGCCCTGGTTCGTCACGACCGCGTCCCAGCGCACCTCGCCGTAGTCGGCGGTGGCGCGGGGCGAGATGTCCTTGACGGTCAGCGTGACCGCGATCGTGTCACCGGCCTTGACCGGCGTGAGAAAGCGCAGGTTGTCGACCCCGTAGTTGGCCAGCACCGGCCCGGGCGACGGCTCGACGAACAGCCCGGCGGCCAGCGACACGACGAGATAGCCGTGCGCGACGATGCCGCCGAACAGCGGGTTCTTCGCCGCGGCCGCGGCGTCCGTATGGGCATAGAACGTGTCACCGGTGAACTCGGCGAAGTGGTCGATGTCTTCGCGGGAGACGGTCCGCGCAGCGGACCGGATCGTGTCGCCGACGCGCAGGTCGGCGAGGCTCTTGCGGAACGGGTGAACGGCGTCGACGCGCTGCGCGGCGCCGGTGGTCCAACGGCCGGTGATCGCGGTGAGCAGGTCGGGGGACGCCTGGACCGCGGTGCGCTGCAGGTGGTGCACGACCGCGCGGACGCCGCCGAGTTCCTCACCTCCCCCGGCCCGACCGGGGCCACCGTGGACGAGCACCGGCAGCGGGGAGCCGTGGCCGGTGGACTCCTTGGCGTCGTCGCGGTCGAGGACCAGCACCCGGCCGTGCCAGGGCGCGAGGCCGAGGACGACCTCGCGGGCGACGCGCGGATCGTGGGTGACGACGCTGGCGGCGAGGCTGCCCCGGCCCCGGGCGGCGAGCGCGACGGCCTCGGCCGTGCCGTCGTAGGTGAGGACGGTGCTGACCGGGCCGAACGGTTCGACGTCGTGCGGCTCGGCGGCGCCGGGATGGGCGCGCAGCACCAGCGGGGTCAGGAACGCGCCGCGCTCGGGCGCGGCGTCGGGATCGCCGATCACGAGATCGGAGGAGGCGCGCAGCGCCTCGACGGCCTTGCGGACCTCGTCGCGCTGGCCGAGGCTCGCGAGCGCGCCCATCCGGACGTCGGGGTCGCGCGGGTCACCGACGGTGATCGTGGCCAGCTTGTCGCGGAGACCCTCGATCACCGCGTCGGCCCGGTTCTCCGGGACGAGCACCCGCCGGATCGCGGTGCATTTCTGGCCGGCCTTGACGGTCATTTCGGTGACGACGCCCTCGAGGAACAGGTCGAACTCGGGGTCGTCGGGAGTGACGTCGGGGCCGAGGATCGAGCAGTTCAGCGAGTCGGCCTCGACGCCGAGCACCACTCCCCCGTCGACGACGTTGGGGTGGCGGCGGAGGATGCCCGCGGTGTGCGCGGAACCGGTGAACGCGACCGAATCCTGCACGCTCAGCTCGTCGAGGAGGCGGCCGGCGCTGCCCGCGATGAGCTGCAGCGAGCCCTCGGGCAGGAGTTGCGCCTCGATGATGCGGCGGACCGTCAGCTCGGTGAGGTACGCGGTCTGGCTCGCCGGCTTGACGATCGTCGGGAGCCCGGCCAGGAACGCCGGCGCGAGCTTCTCGAGCATGCCCCAGACCGGGAAGTTGAACGCGTTGATCTGTACCGCGACGCCGGGCCGGGACGTGAAGAGGTGCTGGCCGACGAACGTGCCCCCCTTGCCCAGGCGCTCGGGTGCGCCGTCGAGGATCACGGTGTCGTTCGGGAGTTCGCGGGTGCCCTTGCTCGCGAAGCTGAACAGCGTGCCGATGCCGCCGTCGACGTCCACCGCCGTGTCGCGGGTGGTGGCGCCGGTGTGGAAGGACAGCGCGTAGAGCTCGTCCTTCTGCTCGGTGAGGTGCTTGGCGACGGCCTTGAGCAGGGCGGCGCGCTGGTGGAACGTGAGGGCTCGGACGGCCGGACCACCGACCTCGCGGGCGTACGTCGTCATCGCGCCAACGTCGAGACCGCGGCCGGAGATGCGGGCGACCTCCTCGCCGGTGGCCGCGTCGAGCAGCGGCTCGCCCTCGTCCGAGGCGCGGAACCAGTGGCCGGCGGCGTAGCTCTCGAGCATGACGCTCCTTCTGTGGAAGGCGGGTTGCGCGAAGCAGCGGGCTCGTGCCACCGTAATACAGACCGATCGTTAAGTAAATCCCGGAGGGGCCATGACGCTCGACTTGCAGGAGAAGTTCGACGCCGTCATCGCGCACCACGACCGCATCGAGCCGCGCGACTGGATGCCCGAGGGCTACCGCAAGACGCTCGTGCGGCAGATCGCCCAGCACGCGCACTCCGAGATCATCGGCATGCAGCCCGAGGGCAACTGGATCGGCCGTGCTCCCTCGCTGCGCCGGAAGGCGATCCTGCTCGCCAAGGTGCAGGACGAGGCCGGCCACGGCCTGTACCTGTACGCCGCCTGCGAGACGCTGGGCGTCTCCCGCGACGAACTCGTCGAGATGCTGCTGACCGGCAGACAGAAGTACTCCTCGATCTTCAACTACCCGACGTTGTCCTATGCCGACGTCGGGACGATCGGCTGGCTGGTCGACGGCGCGGCGATCTGCAACCAGGTGCCGCTCTGCCGCACGTCGTACGGCCCGTACGGGCGGGCGATGATCCGCATCTGCAAGGAGGAGTCCTTCCATCAGCGGCAGGGCTACGAACTGCTCCGGACGATGATGGGCGGCACGGACGCGCAGCGACAGATGGTGCAGGAATCTGTGGATAGGTTCTGGTGGCCGTCGCTGATGATGTTCGGCCCGCCCGACGAGGAGTCGCCGAACAGCGCGCGGTCGATCGCCTGGGGCATCAAACGCAACGGCAACGACGAGCTGCGCCAAAGGTTCGTCGACATGACCGTGCCGCAGGCCGAGGCGCTCGGCGTCACGCTGCCCGATCCGGAGCTGCGCTGGAACGACGAGCGCGGCCACTACGACTTCGGGGCGCCCGACTGGGCCGAGCTCGCCGCGGTGATCCGGGGTGACGGTCCCTGCAACGCCCAGCGCCTGGCCCACCGCCGGGCCGCGCACGACGACGGCGCCTGGGTGCGCGAGGCCGCGACCGCGTTCGCCGAGCGGAGCGCGCGGTGAACCGCCGGGACTGGCCCCTCTACGAGGTGTTC
Source organism: Cryptosporangium phraense (assembly GCF_006912135.1). Taxonomy (NCBI): domain Bacteria; kingdom Bacillati; phylum Actinomycetota; class Actinomycetes; order Cryptosporangiales; family Cryptosporangiaceae; genus Cryptosporangium; species Cryptosporangium phraense. The sequence continues at coordinate 3,855 of NZ_VIRS01000015.1, forward strand.
GTCCGCGGCAAACGCGGGTTGAACCACGTGCACGTCGGGTCGCTGCACGCGCCCGACGACACGATGGCCCTGCGCCACGCCCGCGACGTCTACACCCGGCGCAACGAGGGCGTCAGCGTGTGGGTGGTGCGGGCCGACGCGATCACCGCGTCCAGCCCGGACGAGAAGGACCCGCTGTTCGCCCCGAGCGGCGACAAGGTCTACCGCCACCCGACGTTCTACGAGATCCCCGCCGACGTTCCGCACATGTGAGGTCTGAGATGGACAGCGTGTACGACGGGCTCCTGGAAGGTGACTCCTCCCAGTGGGCGTTCGGTACCTCGTTCGAGGACCCGTTGGCCGGGGTCGACACGACGGTCCCGTCCGGCGTCGAGCCGGCCGAGCTCGCCGCTTACTGTCTGATGCTCGCGGACGACGCTCTGGTCGCGTCCGCCCGGCTCTCGGAATGGTGCAGCCGGGCGCCGGAGCTCGAAGAAGACATCGCGCTGGCGAACATGGCGCTCGATCTGTTGGGCCAGGCGCGGTTGTTGCTGGCCCGAGCGGCGGCGGCCGATCCCGCGGTGGTGCCGCTGCTGCCCGCCGGTTCGCCGGTTCCCGCCGAGGATGCGCTCGCCTTCTTTCGGGACGTCGACGAGTTCCTGAACGTGCGGCTCGCGGAGGCGCCCAATGGGGACTTCGCGCACGTGGTGGTGCGGATTCTGCTGTTCTCGTCGGCTCGGTTGGCGGTGTTGCAGCGGTTGCGGGGGTGCGGTGACGCGGTGCTGGCGGCGGTGGCGGCCAAGGGGGTGAAGGAGCTGACGTATCACCGGGACTGGTCGGGGCGGTGGTTCTTGACGCTCGCGCGGGGCACTGACGAGTCTTCGCGGCGGTTGCGTGGGGCGCTGGATTCGCTGTGGCCGTTCTATCCGGAGTTGGTGGTGGAGCCGCCGGCGGTTTGTGGGGTATTGGGGGTCGACTTCGGTGGGCTGGGGGCGGAGGTCGATGGGGTGCTGGATCTGGTGTTCGAGGTGAGTGGGGTGGAACGGCCGCGGGGTGGGGGGTTGGCTGGGGCTGTTGGGCGGGATGGGGTTCATACGGAGGCGTTGAGTCGGTTGTTGGCGGAGATGCAGGTGGTGGCTCGGGCGCATCCGATGGGGTGTTGGTGACGGTGGGCGGGGTTGGGGTCGAGGGGAGTGCGGTCGGGGCGGCCGGAGCCCAGGCCGGCGGGGCCGGGGCTGGCGGGGCCGGGGCCGGGGCCGCCGGGGCCGGGGCCGGGGCCGCCCGGGGCGGGGGCGCCAGGGGCGGGCTAGCCGAGAACGGGCCGGCCGGGGCTGGGGTAGGCGGCGCTGAGGTCGGTGGGGCGGCTGGGGCCGGGTCTGTCGGGGCTGAGGTCGGTGGGGCTGGAGTTGATGGGGCGGAAGGCGTCGCCGAGGCTGCGGGTGGCGCGGCGATGGGCGTGGAGGGGCTGGCGGCTCGGGCGTGGGCGGTGGCGGGTGAGGTTCGAGATCCGGAGATGCCGATGCTGACGCTGGCTGATCTCGGTGTGCTGCGAGGGGTCCAGGTAGAGGGTGACGTCGTCATCACGTCGATCACGCCGACGTACTCGGGATGTCCGGCCATGGCGACCATGCGCGACGACCTGATTGATCGGCTCACCCACGCAGGGTTCGCACGGGTCGAGGTGAGGGTCGTGCTCGATCCGGCGTGGTCCAGCGACTGGATCTCCGATCGCGGCCGGGCCGCCCTGTCCGAGGCCGGACTCTCACCTCCCGCACTCTCGCGTTCCCGCCGCGCCGGACGGGATGGCGCGGGCCCGCGCGGCGGCGGGCCGGTGGCGCGGGGCGGCGGCCCGGCGGCGCGGGGCGGTGACGCGGGCGTGTGGGGTGGCGGCCCGGGAACGTGGGGCGGGGGGCCGGTGGCGCTGTCGCTCGGGCCGATCCGTCGCGCGCTGCGCTGTCCGCGCTGCGGCTCGGCGCACACCCAGCTCCTGTCGGAGTTCGGCGCCACCGCCTGCAAGGCGCTCTACCGCTGTACCGAGTGCCTCGAGCCGTTCGAACACGTGAAGGAGATCTGAGATGACCGCCCCCGCGGTGTCCCATCGCGTCTCGGCGACCTTCCACCCGCTGACCGTCACCGCCGTCGAGCGGCTGTGCGACGACGCGGTCGCGGTCACATTCGCGGTCCCCGACGAGCTCCGGGAGGCCTACGCGTTCCGAGCCGGCCAGTCGCTCACGCTGCGCCGGACGATCGACGGCCGGGAGGAGCGCCGGTCGTACTCGATCTGCGCCGCGACCGGCCAGAACCCCCGCATCGGCGTCCGCGAGATCCCGACCGGCCTGTTCTCGTCCTGGCTGGTCCACGACGTCCGCCCGGGCACGACGATCGACGTCCAGACCCCGACCGGCACCTGGCACGCCGACCCGGCCCTGGGCGAACGACACCTGTGCATCGCCGCCGGGTCGGGCATCACGCCGGTCATGTCGATCGCCTCGACCGTGCTCACCCACCCGTCCGCGCACGTGTCGCTGCTCTACGGCAACCGCACCAGCCGCACGGTGATGTTCGCCGACGAACTCGGCGACCTGAAGAACCGCTACGGCCCCCGCCTGCAGGTCACCCACGTCCTCTCCCGCGAGCCCCGCGACGTCGAGCTGTTCTCGGGCCGCCTCGACCGCGACCGGCTCCGCCGGCTCCTCACCGACGTGGTTCCGGTCGAGACGTACGACCACGTCTGGCTGTGCGGCCCGCTCGCGATGGTCGACGACGCGCGAGCCGTGCTGGCCGAGTGCGGCGTGCCCCCGCGTAGCGTCCACGTTGAGCTTTTCTATGTGGACGCTCCACCGCCGCGGCCGCGCCGGACGACGGAGGCGTCCGGAGTGACCACCGCACTCACGACGGTGCTCGACGGGCGCCGGGCGACCGCACCGGTGGCGCGGGACGTGTCGCTCCTGGAGGGAGCGCAGGCGACCCGGGGCGACCTGCCGTTCGCCTGCAAGGGTGGGGTGTGCGGGACGTGCCGGGCGCTGGTCCGGGACGGCGAGACCGACATGCGGCGCAACTACGCGCTGGAACCGGCCGAGGTCGACAGCGGATTCGTGCTCACGTGTCAGACCTTTCCGGTCAGTGACCGCGTGACGGTGGATTTCGATGCCTGAGGATGAGCGTGTTCCTCGTGCGGAGGGCGTGACCGTGGCGCCGGACGCCGATGCGATCGCGCGGCGCAGCGCCGAGGTGATGCTGGGCGCGGACACCGCGAGCCGGTCGCTCGGGATGCGGCTGGAGCGGGTCGGGCCGGGCACCGCGGAGGTGTCGATGGTGGTGCGGCCGGACATGACGAACGGGTGGGAGCTGTGCCACGGCGGCCTGATCGCGACGCTGGCCGACAGCGCGTTCGCGGTGGCCTGCAATTCGTATGGCGAGGTCACGGTGGCGGCGGGGTTCGATGTGACGTTCCTGGAGTCGGGTCGGGCTGGTGACCGGCTGGTCGCGCGGGCCGAGGAGCGGGCTCGGCGGGGGCGGTCCGGGATCTATGACGTGACGGTGCTGCGGCTGGGGGTCGACGGTGTGCCTGACGCGATCGTCGCCGAGTTCCGTGGCCGGAGCCGGTCGCTCGGGCGGCCGATCCCGGGGGTCCCGTGAGCCCGCCGCCCGCGCGAGAGGAGCGCCTGAGACGAGGGAGGCGAGACGGGGGTGTAAGACGAGGGCGGCCGAGGATCCGGGCGGCCAGGGATCCGGGCGGCCATGGATCCGGGCAGCTCGGGATCCGGGCAGCTCGGGATCCGGGCAGCTCGGGATCCGGGCAGCTCGGGATCCGGGCGGCCGGGAGCACAGCGGCTCGGAGCACAGCGGCCAGGAGCACAGCCGGAGCACGACGGTCGGTGCGTCGTTGCTGGGTGGTCGGGGACCGAGTTGCGAGAGGCGGTGCTGGCGTACGTCGGGGCGCGCGTCACCGACCGGCGACTGTTGGGCGGCCCGCGTCGCGGCGGTTTGAGGTCACGCGTCGTGCCGGGCGAAGGCGCGGGGTCACGCGTCGTGCCGGGCGAAGGCGGGGGGTCAGGCGTCGTGGCGGGTGAGGCCGTCGAACGCGATCGCGGCGAGGGAGTCGGCGACCGTCGACGCGTCGTACGAGCCGTCCGGGCGGTACCACTCGACCAGCGAGTTCACCATCCCGAACAGCAGCCGGCTGACCAGATCCGGCGGGACGTCGTCCCGCAGCGCGCCCTCGGCGACCGCCCCCTGCACCAGGGCGGCGAGCCGGTCGTCGAGCCAGCGGCGGCGGCGCAGCGCGTCCAGCTCGACCGGCGTGTTGCCCCGCACGCGCAGCAGCAGCGTCACCGACGGCTGGTGCGCGACCAGCACCTCCACCGACCGGTGCACGACGACGCGCAGTCGCTCGTAGGCGGTGTCGGTCGTGGGGCGGTCGGATGCCTCCCGCACCACCGTGGTCAGTTCGTCGAGCGCGTCGTCGAGCGCGAGCCGGAGCAGGTCTTCCTTGCTGGAGACGTGGTGGTAGATCGCCGGCTTGGTGACTCCGAGCTCTCTGGCCAGGTCGCCGATGCTGGTCGCGTCGTAGCCCTTGCGGTTCCACAGATCGATCGCGGCCCGCAGGACGGCCGCTTGGTCATGGCCCGGACGGCCGCGGCCGCGGCGGATCGGTGGGGTCGGATCGACTGCGGTCACTCCGAAAGCCTCTCACGGCGCGTGGGCCGACCCCTCTGTTCGGGGGTCCGGACCCGCGGGTTCCGGCCATCCGGCCTCGCGCCGGCGGACGGATGCACAGGTGGTCGCCGTTTGAGACTACGGCGCCAGGCCTCGGCCAAGCGCTTGTCGCTCACCGCCGAGCGCCGGACGCCGAGCGCCGGGCGCCAGGCACTGGCCGAGCAGCCTCAGAGGCGGGCGACGGCTGCCGCTGGGTTCTCGATCGCGTCGGCGACTCGGCGGAGAAACGCGGCGGCCGTGGCGCCGTCGCAGACGCGGTGATCGAAGACGAGGCTCAGGCTGGCGATCTTGCGGGGGACGATCGCACCGTCGACGACCCATGGGCGATCGATGATGCGGCCCAGCGCGAGCATTCCTACCTGGGGCGGGACGAGGATCGGGGTGCTGCCGTCGATGTCGAACACGCCGTAGTTGTTGAGGGTGAAGGTGCCGTTGGCCGGGCCGGCGGTCCCCTCGCGGGCGGCTTCGGTGAGGCGGCGGATCTCGGTGTCGAGGTCGGTCGTGGTGAGGGATTCGGCGTTCTGCACCGCGGGGACGACCAAGCCCCGGCGGCCCTGGACGGCGAGCCCCAGATGGACGTGCGGGTGGTGGACGATTTCCCGGCGGTCGGGGTCGAATCGGGCGTTGAAGACCGGGAAGTCGCGGAGGGCGGAGACGGTGAAGCGGGCGAGGTAGGCGATCAGCCCCGGGCCGGGGCGTAGCTGTTCGCGCAGGTTGACGAGCGCCGTGGTGTCCACGTCGGCCCAGATCGTGACGTCGGGGATCTCGCGCCGCGCCCGCTCGTACACCGCCGCCGCCGCGACGCCGGCCGCCGACAATGCCGACCGCCCCTTCAGGACCGTCGCCGCGCCGCCGGATGGTTCGCCGCCGGGCCCGTGGTTGAGCACTGCGCCGCCGGGCCCGTGGTCGCGCACTGCGCCGCCGGGCCCGTGGTCGCGCACTGCGCCGCCGGGCCCGTGGTCGCGCACTGCGCCGCCGGGCCCGTGGTTGAGCACTGCGCCGAGGTGGGTCGATGAGGCGTCGTCGGTCAGTTCCGGATCGTGATCGGTAGGCCACGCCTTGGTCGATCCGGCTCGCGCGGCCGGCAGCCGGCCCGGGGCGGCGATGCCCGCGGCGCGTTCGACGTCGCGGCGGAGGATCAGGCCTCCGTGGCCGGTGCCTCGGATCGCTAGGAGATCGACGCCGTGCTCGGCCGCGAGCTTCCGCACCAACGGCGAAACCACTCGAGGTCGCCCTTCGGCCTCCCCGACCGAGCGCCCCGCCTCCCCGCCGGACCCAACTGCGCCGCCCGCACTCCCGCCGGAGCCGCCCCCGCCCGGAACACCCCCGCCCGGAACACCCCCGCCCGGAACGCCCCCGCCCGGAACGCCTACGCCGGGGACGCCTCCGCCGGGAGCGCCCCCGCCCGGAACGCCTCCGCCGGGAACGCCTCCGTCGGCGCGCGGCGCGTCGGAGCCGAACACCACCCCGGCCCGCTTCGCCCTCGGCCGCCGGCGCCTCCTCGCCCCCTCCGCTGCACCAGTCCCGTACCCGATCAAAACCGCCCCGGACCCCTCTTCCACCTCCGACACCGACAACAGCGGCCGCCCCACCCCGAGCGTCTCCCCCACCGCCGCATGCACCCCGGTCACCACCCCGGCGAACGGCGTCGGCACCTCCACGGTCGCCTTCGCGGTCTCCACCTCCACGACCGCCTGGTCGACCGCCACGGTCTCCCCCGGCGCCACCAGCCACCGCACGATCTCGGCCTCGGTCAGGCCCTCTCCGAGGTCCGGCAACACGAACGTGCTCACGCGTCCTCCCACTGCAGGTCGTCCACGGCGTCGAGCACCCGGTCCACGCTCGGGAGGTGAAACGACTCGTACGCCGGCGGCGGGTACGGGATGTCGAACCCGGTCACCCTCCGCACCGGCGCGGCCAGCGCGGTGAAGCACCGCTCGCTCACCCGCGCGGCGATCTCCGCCGCGACCCCACCGAAGCCCGCCGCCTCCGCGACCACCACGGCCCGCCCGGTCCGCGCCACCGACGCGCACACGGTCTCGTCGTCGAACGGCACGAGTGTGCGCATGTCCACGACCTCCAGCGATCGCCCCTCCAGGAACGCGACCGAGGCCGCCGACAGACAAACCCCCACCGACGGCCCGTACGCGATCAGCGTCACGTCGGTCCCGGCCCGCCGCACGACCGCCCGCCCCGGCTCCGCCCCGGCCACCGACGCTCCCGCCACTGCCGCCCCCGCCACCGACGCCCCCGCCAACGGCGACGCCGCCACTGCCGCCCCCGCCACCGACGCCCCCGCCAACGGCGACGACGCCACCGCCGCCGCGGACGGCGACGAAGACAGCGCCGCCGCCGATGGCGACGACAACGATGACGACGACAACGACGAGAACGCCACCTCCTCCGACGTCCAATACAGCTTCTTGGGCTCGAGAAACACGACCGGATCCGACCGCCGCAACGCGGCGCGCATCAGCTCGTACGCATCCGCCGCCGACGAAGGGGCATAGACCTCCAGGCCCGGCGTATGGGCGTAGTACGCCTCGGAAGAGTCGCAGTGGTGCTCGACTCCTCCGATCCCCCCGCCGTACGGAATCCGCAGCACGATCGGCAGCGTGACCGCGCCCGCGGTCCGGTTCCGCATCTTGGCGACATGGCTGACGATCTGCTCGAACGCCGGATACGCGAACGCGTCGAACTGCATCTCGACGACCGGCCGGAAGCCGTTCATCGCCATCCCGACCGCCATCCCGACGATGCCCGACTCGGCCAGCGGCGTATCGAAGCACCGCTCCGATCCGAATTCCGCGGCCAGCCCGTCGGTCACCCGGAAGACCCCGCCGAGCGCGCCGACGTCCTCACCGAACACCACCACCGAGGAATCCACCGCCATCGCGTCACGCAACGCGCGGTTGATGGCCCCGGCCATCGTGACCTTCTCCATCAGACCTCGACCTCCCGGCTCAGCTCGTCCCGCACCAGCGCGGCCTGCTCCCTCAGCTGCGGTGTCGGCTCGGCGAAGACGTGCGCGAACAGCCGGGCGGGGTCGGGCGCGGCCGGCGACGACGCCCGCAGCGCGGCCGCGACCCGCTCGGCCTCGGTGTCGAACGCGACCTGCGCCGCGTCGTCCAGCAGCCCGGAAGCGCGCAGGTAGGTCGCCAATCGCAGCAGCGGGTCCCGCGGAGCCCACGCGGAGACCTCGTCCGCCGACCGGTAGCGCCCGTCGTCGTCGGCGTTCGTGTGGGCCTGCACGCGGTAGGTGTGCGCCTCGACGAGCTGCGGCCCCTCCCCGGCCCGCGCCCGCGCGACCGCGTCGCCGAGCACGGTGAGCAGCGCGGCGACGTCGTTGCCGTCGACCCGCTGGCCCGGGATGCCGAACCCGATGCCCCGGTGGGCCAGTGACGGTGCCGCCGTCTGGCGGGATAGCGGCACCGAGATCGCGTACTCGTTGTTCTGCACGAAGAACACCACCGGAACCGCGAACACGGCGGCGAAGTTCAGCGCCTCGGCGAAGTCGCCCTCGCTGGTGGCGCCGTCGCCGCACATCGCCAGCGCCACGGTCGGCTCGGAGCGCAGTTTCGCCGCGAGAGCGACCCCGACCGCGTGCGGCAGCTGGGTCGCCAGCGGCGTCGCCTGGGTGGCGACCCGGTGCCGGTAGGGGTCGTACCCGCAGTGCCAGTCGCCGCGTAGCAGGGTCAGCGTCTCGACCGGGTCGACCCCGCGCGCCACCATAGCGACCGCGTCGCGGTAGGTCGGGAACAGCCAGTCCCCGTCGTCGAGCACGTGCGCCGCCGCGATCTGACACGCCTCCTGCCCCGTCGACGACGGGTAGACCGCCAGCCGGCCCTGCCGGACCAGCGCGTACGCCTGTTCGTTGAACCTCCGGCCGAGAACGAGCGCGCCGTAGGCGCGCACCAGGTCCGTCGCCTCCGGTATGCGGACGTCGTCCCGCACCCGCTTTCCTTCGACGTCGATGAGCTGGACGGGGTCGGCCGACGGCAACAAGTGAGCGGGATCACGTGTCATGACCAGATGCTCCAACCAGAGCCAATCGCCCGGGAAAATGCCGTCCGATACGAGAAAATGTCGTCACCGAGACGGCGATCGAGGGCCGATCGTCCTGGCCCGGCGAGCACGGGAGGAGGCCGGCGAGACACATGGCCATCCGTCTGGACGACGTCGACCGCCGCATCCTGGCCGAGCTGACCGCGGACGGCCGCCTGTCGATGCGCACGCTCGCCGAGCGGGTCCATATCTCGCGGGCGAACGCGTACGCCCGGGTCGACCGGCTGCGCGAGAACGGGGTGATCCGCGGCTTCCACGCCGACGTCGACCCGACCGCGCTCGGGCTCGGAACGACCGCCTACGTGACGCTGAACCTGAGCCAGCACGAGTGGCGGACGCTCCGGGCGCGGTTGCGGTCGCTCCCCGGCGTCGTGCAGATCGGGCTGGTCGGGGGCGAGTTCGACGTGATCCTGCTCGTCCGGACCCGGGACAACGCCGAGTTGCGCCGGTTGGTGCTGGACGAGATCCAGAGCATCGACGGGGTGTTGAGCACTCGGACGCTGCTGGTGTTCGAGGAGCTGGAACCGGTCGAGCCGGTCACTTGGGATGAATAGGCGTTAAACGGGTATATAGCGTTCATCGAGTCTCGGTGGCGACGTTCGCCGTCCGACGAGGAGGTGGCCCGTTGACGGACCCGCCCAACGTTCCGCCGCACCACCCGTCCGGCTACGGCGACGAGCCGGGCTACTACGGGCACGACCAGCCGGATTACACCGGGCGCTCCGGCGGGGCCGGTTCCGGGCCGCCGGGGCACGGATCGCCGGCCTACGGATCGGCCGGCCACGACCACCCCGCGCCCGGTTCCCCCGGGCACGGTTCCCCCGGGCACGGTTCCGCCGGGTACTCGGCCGGATCCGCGGCCGGTGGGCTGGCCGGGCTGGGGATCGCCGGGATGGCCGGGGCCGAGTCCGCGGGCAAGAAGGCCGGCCGGTTCGGGCGGAGCCGTCGCACGACGGCCGATCGGCCCGGGCTGGGCACCTCCCCGTCGATCCCGGTGCTGGTCGGCGCCCGGCGCGACACCGCCGTGGTGGCCCTCGCGGCCGCGACCGCGCTGCTGATCGCGCTGGCCGTCGCGCTGAGCCTGCTGCTCTACCGGGCCCGCGCCGACGACACGCTGGCGACGGCCCGCTCCGCGGCGACGCCGCATCCCGCGGCCGCGGCCCGTCCGGGCGACGAGTCCCCGGCCGCGGCGGCCGTCGAGCCCGGGGCGTCGGCGCAGGCCCAGGAGACCGGAGCGGCCGAGCACGAGTCCACCGACGCGGCCGAGGAGACGACGGACCCGGACGCGGCGGCGGCCGCGTCGGAATCGGCCAAGGCGTCGGCCGAGGCGAGCGCCGAGCCCTCCGCCGAGGCGACGGCCGACGACACGTCGACGCACGGCTCGGACGACATCGACGAGCTCGCGCTGACCGGGTCGGGGGCGCCGTGGGTGGCGAGCATGGGGCTGGCGTTGACGCTGTCGGGGTTCGCGCTGGTGCGGACGTTCCGGCGTCGCCTGCCGCTGTTCGCCGCCGACGTTCCGCTCACGATCGAGGAGATGGTGGCGTTCATCCGGCGCCGGGAACCGGTTCCGGACGACGAGCCGCCCGCCCGGCACCTCAGGCCGGCCAACCAGTCCGCCCGCCTCCGCCGGGTGGCGTCCCGAGCCGACCGCTGACGGTCCCGGGCCGTCAGGTGGTGAACGCGCTGCCCGAGCTGCCGTCCGTGTCCGGCGAGATCACCGCGGCGACGCACCGGTAGACGCGCGAACCGTCGGCGTAGGCGCGCTCGCTCGGCGGGAGGACGTCGACCGACCACTCGGCGGTTGGGACCCGCTTGGCCGCGTCGGTGCGCCGGGTGGCGAGCATGACCGCGGACGTGCAGAGCTTGGTGACGTCGGGGTGTTCGCTGAGCGTCGTCTGGCTGGACGTGAGCGCGTCCCGCGGGAGCGGCGCGATCGCGAACGTCTCCCAGCGGTGGAGGTCGTCGCAGGGCTGGCGCTCGATCGTGACCTGCCCGACGATGACGACCATCCCCGACCAGCACTCCGGCTCCACGACACAGCGGCCGCCGGCCTTCGCGGCCGGGCACGAGGCGGTCGTCGTCTCGACCCCGTAGTCGACGCCACCCGACGTCGTCGCCGGCCCGGACGACTCGGCCTTCGGCGCCGCGGTGGTACCGGGCTCGCCACCCCGATCCCGGAACACGAAGAAACCGGCCCCGACCAGCGCGACCACCACCAGCGCCGCCGCGGCCCCGGCGAGCACGCCGGCCAGCCCGACCCCCCGCTTCCCGCCTCCCGCCGGCGACGACGGGTCGCCCCGGTGCGCGGGCGCCCAGGCGTACGGCGGCGCCCCGGCGCTCTCCGGCGCGGCCGCGTGCCGCCCCGACTCCCCGGCCGACGGCCCACTCGGAAAACTCGGATGCGATTGCCACGGCGGCTCGGACCCCGCCCGCGGCGCGCCCGCATCCCCGCCCGGCCGCGCCGGTCCGCTGACCGGCCCAGCCGCCTGCGGCGGCCCACTCGGAGCCGCCGCCTGCGGCGGCCCGCTCGGAAAACTCGGGTGCGGCGACGGCCCGGCGTCCGGTGGCCGGAGCGAAATACTCGGGGCGGAGGTCGCACCCGCACCAGTCCCCACCGCGTACCCCGAGGCACTCACCGACGCCTGCGCCAGGGCCGCGTACATCGCCGCCCCGTCCGCGAACCGCTCCGCCGGCGACGGCGCCATGGCCTGCGCGATCACCTGCATCAACGGCGGCGGCACCCAGGGCAGCCACGGCAGCGGCTCGTCGAGCATCCGGACGATCGCCGCCAGGCTCGGCGACCCGGTGTCGGGAAACCGCGGCGGCCGCCCGTTCAACAGCGCGTAGAGCGTCGCCCCGAACGAATAGACGTCCCCCGTCGGCGCCGGCGGCGCCATCGAGAACGCCTCGGGCGGCGCGTAGGCGGGCGTCAGCGCCTCGAGCGTCACCGACTGCTCGACGTCGGCCGTGAGGATGGACGCGAGCCCGAAGTCGGCCAGGCCGACCATCCCGTAGCGGTTCACCAGGATGTTGGCCGGCTTGATGTCCCGGTGCAGCACCCCCAGCCGGTGCGCCGCACCGAGCGCGTCGGCCAGTCGCACGGCGAGGTCGTGCACCTCGGCGGCCGGCAACCCGCCGCGGGACTTGAGCACGTCGTTCAGCGACCCGCCGGTGCACAGCTCCATCACCAGATACGGACGCCCGTCGGCCAGCGTCCCGGCGTCGTACAGCCCGATCACGTGCGGATGGTCGGACAGCCGACCGGCCGCCTGCACCTCACGGTAGAAGCGGCGTTGGTCACGCTCCGTGTTCAAGGTCCGGTTGTCGACCTTCACGGCGACGTCCCGTCCGACGACGATCTGGGTCGCCAGATAGACGGTCGCGCACCCACCGGACCCGAGCACGTCGCGGAGCTCGTAGCCGGGAACGTCGGGGAGCCGGTGCACGGGCGGAAGCGTAGACGACGGCAAAACCCCTGTGACAAGGGCGCCTTCTTGATCGATACCCCTTCGTAGGTCAGTGCGCTACCGTGCACAACGGATCGGGAAGTATCGGTGAGGACGAACAGTGCAACTGAGTGACTTGCAGGCCATTACCCACGAAGACCTGTTGATCACCCGGCTAGGGCAACGCACCGTGGACACCCCGTTACAGGATCTGCTCGGGAACCGTCAGGAGTCGGTGCACTACGTCACCGAGACCGACCGCGTTCTCGTCGACGACACGCTAGGTATCGCCAAGAACCGGGTCACACACACCGCCGATCTGCCGGCGTTCAACCCGGGCGGCCCGCGGGCGAAGCTCTTCTTCGACCCTTCCGAGGTGACCGCGGCGATCGTCACGTGCGGTGGTCTCTGCCCCGGCCTGAACAACGTGATCCGCGCGCTGGTGCTGCACCTGAAGCACGCCTACGGCTGCCGGGACGTCCTCGGGTTCAAGAACGGCTACCAGGGCCTGGCCGACGGGTCCGACCCGGTGCGGCTCACGCCCGACCTGGTCCGCGACATCCACAACCGGGGCGGCACGATCCTCGGCACGTCCCGGGGCAACCAGGACCCGGCGACGATGATCGACACGCTGGTCCGGCACAAGGTCGACATGCTGTTCGTCGTCGGCGGCGACGGGACGCTCCGCGGCGCGGCCCGGCTGGCGGCCGAGGCGAACCGGCGCGGGCTCCCGATCGCGGTCGTGGGCGTCCCGAAGACGATCGACAACGACATCCCGTGGATCGACCACAGCTTCGGGTTCCAGACCGCGTACGCCCGGGCGGCCGAGTCGATCACCGCCGCGCACGTCGAGGCCAGCTCCGGCGTCAACGGGATCGGGCTGGTCAAGCTGATGGGCCGGCACTCCGGCTTCATCGCCGCGCACGCGACGCTGGTCGCGCAGGGCGTCGACTTCACGCTGATTCCCGAGGTGCCGTTCACGCTCGACGGCCTGCTGGCCGGCGTCCGCAAGAAGCTGGCCGACCAGGGGCACGCGGTCGTGGTCGTCGCCGAAGGCGCGGGGCAGAACCTGCTGCCGGCCTCGACCGCGACCGACCCGAGCGGGAACCGGAAGCTCGGGGACGTCGGGGCGTTCCTCCGGGGCGCGCTGACCGACGGGCTCTCCGACCTGCCGTTCTCGCTGCGGTACATCGACCCGGGCTACGCGATCCGGTCGGTGCCGGCGAACGCGTTCGACGCGGTCTACTGCACGCGGCTGGCCCAGGCCGCGACGCACGCGGCGATGGCCGGGTTCACGTCGATGATGGTCGGCAGCCGCCGCGGCCGGTTCATCAACATGCCGATCAAGCTGGCCACCGCGACGAGCAACCACGTCGACCCGTACGGCGACCTCTGGATGGCCGTCCTCGAGACGACGGGCCAGCCCCTCACGCTGTGACGGGAAACCGGGGTTCTGAGCGGCCTCAGAACCCCGGTTTCGCGTCAATTCCCGCCAGGCGGAGGTACACGGCGACCAGGTCGTCGGCGAGTGCTCCGGCCTCGGCCGGGTGGTCGGCGAGACGCTCCGCGCTGCGGGCGACGAGGCCGGTCACCGCGCGGGAGAGCGCGGCCGGAGCGATCACCGGCGACGCCACCCCCGCCACCACCAGACGCTCCAGGAACCGGGTGTTCCGGCGCTCGACCCGGGCCACGATCTCATCCCGCAGGGTTCGCATCGACGGGTCGGCCAGGGCCTGGTGGGCGATCACGGTCAGCACGCCGTAGTGCCGGGTGTAGGCGTCGAGGAACGCGGTCAGCGCCGCCCGCGCGGTGGCCGCGGGCGACGACGTGTCGACGCCCTCCTGCAGCGCGAGGAACTCCGTGCGCACCCGGTCGGCCAGCGCCCGGAACACGTCGTCCTTGGACGGGAAGTACGCGTAGACCGTCGGCCGGGTGACGCGGGCGGCCGACGCGAGCTCCCCGATCGTCGTGCGCGCGTAGCCGAGGCGGCAGAACACGCCCTCGGCGACGTCCAGCAATCGCTCTCGGGTACTTGACACGAATGTAAAGTATCGCAGCATGGCGGGGTTACCGAAGGTTCCTGAGCGGACGCTGCGCGCGGCCTACGACCGGGTGCTCGACGAGCGGCCCGACGACGTCACCCAGATCGGTCCGGACGGCCGGTACACCACGGCGGAGCACCACGAGCGCTCGCTGCGGATCGCCGCCGGCCTCACCGCACTGGGGGCGAAACGTCAGGAACCGGTCGCGCTGCTGCTCGACAACTCGCTCGACGCGGTGCACGCCTGGACCGGCGCCGCGCTCGGCGGGCTGGTCGAGGTGCCGATCAACTCGGCCTACAAGGGGTCGTTCCTCACCCACGTGCTCAACGACTCCGGGGCCGAGACGCTGATCGTCGACGCGCCGTACGTCGAGCGCGTCGCCCGGGTGGCGGCCGACCTGACGTCGCTGCGCCGGCTCGTGGTCCGCGGCCCGGCCGAGGCCGTCCCCGGCCTGGACCTGGTCGATTTCGACGAGCTCACCGCGGCCGATCCGGCTCCCCCGCAGCCGCTCGACGCCGCCGACCTGATGGCGTACATGTACACCTCGGGGACGACCGGCCGTTCCAAAGGCGTCCTGATCTCGCACGCCCAGGCCTACACGTACGCGTCCCGCGAGGACCAGGAACGCCCGGTTCCGACCGACCGCATCCTGGTGACGCTGCCGCTCTTCCACCTGGCCGGGCAGTGGTACGGCGTCTACCAGGCGCTGATCCACCGGGCGGTGTGCGTCCTCGAGCCGTCGTTCTCGGTGAGCCGGTTCTGGCCGACCGTCCGCGAGCACGGGATCACGACCACCGTGATGCTCGGCGCGATGGCCGAGCTGCTCCAGCAGGCCGCCCCGCTGCCGTCCGATTCGGACAACCCGCTCGAGCTGGCCGTGATGGCCCCGCTGGCCAGCGACGTCGACGGATTCCGGCGGCGGTTCGGGATCGAGCTCGCCGCCGTGTACGGGATGAGCGAGATCGGCGCGGTGCTGAACGGCCCGCCCGGCACTATCGTCGGCGGCGAGTGCGGGTTCGCCCGGGACGAGTACGAGCTCAAGCTCGTCGATGCGTCCGGGAACAGCGCGACCGCCGGCGAGCTCCACGTGCGCCCGGTAGACCCGCTGCTGGTGATGCGCGGCTACCACAACCTGCCCGAGAAGACCGCGGAGACGCTGGTCGACGGCTGGGTCCACACCGGCGACGCGTTCCGCGTCGACGACGAGGGCCGCTACTACTTCTCCGACCGGATGAAGGACGCCCTGCGGCGTCGCGGGGAGAACATCTCCAGCTTCGAGGTCGAGCGCATCGTCAACGAGCATCCCGACGTCTACGAGAGCGCGGTCGTCGCGGTGCCGTCCGCGCTGACCGAGGACGAGATCAAGGCCGTCGTCGTGCCGCGCGAGGGCCGCACGATCGACCCGGCCGAGCTGACCCGGTTCCTGATCGACCGGTTGCCGTACTTCATGGTGCCGCGGTACGTCGAGTTCGCGGCCGAGTTGCCGAAGACTCCGACGCAGAAGGTGTCGAAGCATCTCCTGCGGGAGACCGGGTCCGGAGGCGCGGTGTGGGATCGGGAAGCGGCGGGGATCGTGCTGCGCCGGGGCGACTCGTGAAGCTGCTGGTCGCAAACCGGGCCGAGATCGCGGTCCGGGTCCTGTCGACCGCGGCCACGCTCGGGATCCCGACCGTGGCCGTCGCCCCCGCCGACGACGCCTCGTGCGCCCACGTCGGCCGGGCCGACGAATGGGTCGAGCTGCCCGGGGCCGGGGCGGCCGCGTACCTGGACGTCGACGCGATCGTGGACGCGGCGGTGCGCGCCGGCTGCGACGCGCTGCACCCCGGCTACGGGTTCCTGGCCGAGAGCCCGGTGCTGGCCCGGGCCTGCGCCGCGCACGGGATCACGTTCGTCGGGCCCTCCCCCGAGGATCTGGCCCTGTTCGGCGACAAGGCCGCGGCCCGGGCCCGGGCCGTCGAGCTCGGCATCCCGGTGCTGGACGGGACCACCGGGCCGGAGGACGCCCACGAGTTCCTGGCCTCCCTCGGCCCGGGCGGTGCGGTGATGGTGAAGGCCACGGCCGGGGGCGGTGGCCGGGGCATGCGTCCGGTGTTCCGCCCCGAGGACCTCGCCGACGCGGTGGACCGGTGCGCCTCCGAGGCCCGCGCCGCCTTCGGCGACGGCTCCGTCTACGTCGAACGGCTCCTGGTGGACGCCCGGCACGTCGAGGTTCAGATCCTGGGCGACGGGGTGGACGCCGTCGTGCTGGGCGATCGGGACTGCTCGGCCCAGCGGCGTCGGCAGAAGCTCGTGGAGGTGGCGCCGGCGCCCGGTCTTGCCGTCGCACTTCGGGCGGAGTTGCACTCGGCGGCGGTTCGGTTGGTCGGGGCCTATTCGGGGTTGGCCACGGTGGAGTTCCTGGTGTCGGGGGGCTCGTTCGCGTTTCTGGAGGTGAACCCGCGGATCCAGGTCGAGCACACGGTGACCGAGGAGGTGACCGGGCTGGATCTCGTGGAGTTGGGGTTGCGGGTGGCCGGGGGTTCTCGGCTGGCGTCTCTTGGTGTTCGTGAACCACCGCGGGCGCTGGGGGCGGCGGTGCAGGCTCGGGTGAACACCGAGACGTCGTCGTTCGCGCCGGCCACCGGGGTGCTGGGGGTGTTTCTGCCGCCGACCGGGCGTGGGGTGCGGGTGGACACGCACGGGTATCCGGGGTGGGTCGTCGGTCCTCGGTACGACTCGTTGCTGGCGAAGGTGATCGGGAGCGGGAGCTCGCTGCCGGCGGCGATCGCGCGGACGGATCGGGCGTTGGGTGAGTTCGTCGTCGACGGCGTCGAGGTGAACGTGGCGTTGTTGCGGGCGCTCCTGGGTCGGCCGGAGCTGGCGGCCGGTGCGCTCACCACGACGTTCGTCGACGACCACCTCGACGAGCTGGCGGCCGCGTCCGTCGGCGCTCCGGCCGCTCGCGACGCGGCCGCGGGCGCGGGCGCGGGCGCGGCCGCCGGCGGGGGCGCGGGCGTGGGCGTTGGTCGGGGGGCTGACCAGGTTGCGCCTTTCGCCGGTTCGGAGCCGGTGGCGAGTCCGCTCGTCGGCGTCGTCGTTGGGGTGTCGGTGTCGGAGGGGGACGTCGTCGCGGGGGGCGGCGAGCTCGTCGTCGTCGAATCGATGAAGATGGAGCACGTGGTGCAGGCGCCGCACTCCGGCGTGGTGGACGCGGTCGCGGTGAAGGTCGGGGACACGGTCGCGGCCGGGACGCCGGTCGTTTACCTGAGCCCGGCCGGGGACGCGGAGGCCGCGGCCGTCGCCGACGAGGCGGCGGACCCGGACCGGATCCGGGCCGACCTGGCCGAGACCCGCGAGCGGCACCGCGTCGGGCTCGACGAGGCCCGGGCCGACGCGGTCGGCAAGCGTCACGCGGCCGGGCGCCGCACGGCCCGGGAGAACCTCGACGACCTGCTCGACCCGGGCTCGTTCGTCGAGTACGGCGCGCTGACGATCGCGGCCCAGCGCCGGCGGCGCAGCCTCGAGGACCTGATCGCGAGGACGCCTGCCGACGGGCTGATCACCGGAACCGGGACGGTCGGAGGGCTTCCGGTCGCGGTGATGTCGTACGACTACACGGTGCTGGCCGGCACCCAGGGGATCCACAACCACCGGAAGACCGACCGGCTGTTCACGCTGGCCGCGGAGTTCCGGTTGCCGCTGGTGATGTTCGCCGAGGGCGGCGGGGGGCGGCCCGGGGACACCGACACGTCGGCGGTGGCGCAGCTGGACGTGGGGACGTTCCGGCTGATGGCGCAGTTGCGCGGGCGGGTGCCGACGCTGGCGATCGTGTCCGGATACTGCTTCGCCGGTAATGCGGCGCTGGCCGGGAGCTGCGACACGATCATCGCCACCGAGGGGAGCAGCCTCGGGATGGGCGGCCCGGCGATGATCGAGGGGGGCGGGCTCGGGGTCGTCGCTCCGGGGGACGTGGGGCCGATGGACGTGCAGTGGGCGAACGGTGTCGTTGATCGCGTGGTTGCCGACGACGAGGCCGCGGTTGCCGAAGCGAAGCAGTACCTGTCGTACTTCGGAGCCCGCCCGCCGGCGGGCGGGGCGGCCGCGGCCGCCGGCGGCGCGGGGGCGGCCGGGGACGCGGGCGCGGGCCGCGCGGGGGCGGGTGGGGATCAGCGGGTTTTGCGGGGGGTGGTTCCGGAGAATCGGTTGCGGGCGTACCGGGTGCGGCCGGTTCTCGACACGCTGTTCGACGGCGGGTCGGTGCTCGAGCTCCGAGGCGGGTTCGGAGCAGGCATGATCACCGCGCTGGCCCGGCTCGACGGGCGGCCGGTCGGCGTGCTCGCCAACAACCCCGAGCACCTCGGCGGCGCGATCGACGCCGAAGCCGCCGACAAGGCCACCGCGTTCCTCGAGCTCTGCGAGTCCCACCGCCTCCCGGTGGTCTCCCTCTGCGACACCCCGGGCTTCATGGTCGGCCCGGACGCCGAGCGCGCGGCCACGGTCCGGCGCTTCAGCGCGATGTTCGTCGCCGGCGCGCGACTCACCGTGCCGCTGGTGACGGTCGTGCTGCGCAAGGCCTACGGGCTCGGCGCCATGGCGATGGCCGGGGGTTCTCTGCACGCGCCGCTGTACACCGCGTCCTGGCCCACCGGTGAGTTCGGAGGCATGGGCCTGGAGGGCGCGGTCCGTCTCGGCTACCGCAAGGAACTGGACGCGATCGCCGACCCGGCAGCCCGCCGCGACCGCTACGACGAGCTCGTGGCCGAGTACTACGAACGCGGAAAGGCCCTCTCGGTAGCCGCCGTCTACGAAATCGACGACGTCATCGACCCAGCCGATACCCGAACGATCCTGATCCGAGCACTAGCCCGAGCCGAGTAGCCCGCCTGGGCGCACTGGTCCGACGGTGTGAGGAGTCCGGTGCGCGCCCGCCGGCATCCCGCGGCCGAGGCGGCCGAACTCCGCAAAGGGCTCCACGGGTTGCCTCCTCCACATCGGACCCTAATCCACCGTTCTCAGCGTTCCGTCGGGAGTTCTCGCCGCGCTCTACGCCACCGCCGCGGTGGCGAAGTTGCATCCACTGGCGATTCGCGGTCAGCCAGAGCCCAGGCTGCGGCTGCTGTTCCTCGGCGCCACCGCGCTCCGGGGTGGGTTCGATCGGCGGGCGAGCCGCCCGACCGGTGCGGAAATCGCCACCCGGCATCGGGCCGAGGCGCCCGGGCTGACGGTCCGCCACCACACCGGGGCCACTCTCCCGATCGTTCGGCCGACGGGACTCGCCCGGGCGGACCGGAACGCCTTCGGCCGGCGCCGCGCCGAATCGCGCTCTTCCGCATTTCGAGAACCGGAAGCGACTCACCCACCTGCTCCGGGGCGGTCTCCGTCGGTGGGGTCCCTTGCACCTGCTGCGCGCTGTGGAGTCGGTCGGATGGCGAGATATTCGTCCGCCACCCGCCACGGCGGCGACATCGCCGAGACGTCCGTCGACTCCCGATCAGCGGGTCACGAGCTGGGCTATCCGCAGGGGAAATCCGGCCGGCCCGGCCGCGAACAACAGCCAGATGGCCGCGGGTCGCGAACTCCACGGCCACGCTGATCGCCGCCGGCAGAGCACGCAATCTCGGCCGATGGTGCCCCACCAGCCGTAACCGAGCGATAACATCCAACCCCTAGTGTCAGGTCATCAGACCACCGGGCCACCAGGAGACCGACATGGCCGAGGGATTCATCGCCCGCCACCAGCTCTGGACGGCAGAACAAACCGAAGCAGCCGAACGCTTACTCCACCTGGACCTCCGCCAAGTCCGAATCGCCTGGTGCGACCAACACGGCATTCTCCGCGGTAAGACCCTCGAATCAAGCCACTTCGCCACCGTCCTCAAGCAGGGCAAAGACTTCCAGACCGCCACGCTGATCTTCGACACCACGAACAACCCGGTCGTCCCGCCGTTCTCCTACGCGGCCCTCGGCGACCCGCGCATGACCGGCCTCCCGGACGGCGTCCTGGTGCCCGACCCGCTCACGTTCCGGATGCTCCCCTGGCTCGACGGAACCGGCTGGATCCTCTCCGAGATGCACTACCGCACCGGCGAGCGCGTCCCGTTCGACACCCGGGGCGTGCTGGCCGACCAGCTCGGACGGCTGAGCGCCGAGGGCTACGAGTACGTCTCCGGCGCGGAACTGGAGTTCTACCTGACCCGGATGGAAGACCCGATGCTGGGCTTCGAGGACTCCGGCTACCCGCCCGCTCCCCCGCGCGTCACCGCGGTCGGGCACGGCTTCCAGTACCTCACCGAGTCGCGCGGCGACGAGATCGAGCCGATCCTCTCGATCCTCCGTGACAACCTGGTCCAGCTCGGCCTCCCCCTGGCCACCGTCGAGGACGAGTGGGGCCCGGGCCAGACCGAGTTCACGTTCGACCCGCTCCCCGGCCTGGCCACGGCCGACGCGGTCGTGCTCGCCCGCACCGCGATCAAGCAGCTCGCCCGCCGCAACGGCTACCACGCGACGTTCATGGCCCGGCCCGCGCTGCCGAACGCGTTCTCGTCCGGCTGGCACCTGCACCAGTCGCTGCGCTCGGACGAGTCCGAGAACGTCTTCGCGGGCGGAGAGCTCCTCAGCGAGACCGGCCTGCACTTCATGGGCGGCCTGCTCAAGCACGCGCTGGCCTGCTCGGTGCTCACCACCCCGACGATCAACGGCTACAAGCGCTACCGTCCGGATTCGTTCGCACCGGACCGCATCGCCTGGGCCGAGGAGAACCGCGGCGCGCTCATCCGCGTCACCGGAGGACGCGGGGACGCGAACACGCACCTGGAGAACCGGGTCGGAGACCCGGCGGCGAACCCCTACCTGTACCTGGCGTCGCAGGTCGCGGCCGGCCGCGACGGACTCGCGCAGAAGCTCGACCCGGGCCCGTCGGCCGACGAGCCGTACGCGGCCGACGCGGAGTCGCTCCCGGCCACCCTCTCCGACGCGATCGGCCATTTCGAGACCAGCGACCTGCTGCGGAAGGAGTTCGGCGACCCGTTCGTCGACTACCTGACGATGATCAAGAAGCACGAGGTCGCCCGGTTCAACGCCGCGGTCACCGACTGGGAGCAGCGTGAGTACTTCGAGGTCTACTGAGAACCTGGAGCTCCTGGTCCGGGTCGAGACCGGCTCCGACGACCGGCTCGTCGTCGCCGCGGCCCAGCTCGGAGGCCCGTGGCTGGACGTGGCCGCGCGGCTGGCCCGGGCGGTCGAGGCCGCCGAGCTGGCCGCGCGCCACGGTGCGGAGGTCCTCGCGTTCCCCGAGACCTACCTGTCGGGCTACCCGTACTGGCTCTCCCGCACCAACGGCGCCGCCTTCGGCGACCCCCTCCAGAAGGAGGCTTACGCCTACTACCTGCGCACCGCCGTCGAGATCGACGGTCCCGAGGTGCGCATGCTGACCCGCGTCGCCGCGGACCTCGACCTCACGCTCGTCGTCGGCGTCACCGAGCGCGCCGGTGGCTCCACCTACTGCACCCTGCTGACGTTGGGCGGGCGGCGCGGTCTCGTCGGGCACCACCGGAAGCTGGTCCCGACCTACGACGAGCGGCTGGTCTGGGCCTACGGCGACGGCGCGGGCCTGCGCACCCACCCGGTGGGCACCGCGCGGATCGGCAGCCTCAACTGCTGGGAGAACTGGATGCCCCAGGCCCGGCACGCGCTCTACGGCGGCGGCGAAGACGTCCACATCGGTGTGTGGCCGGGGTCCGTCGGACTGACGTCCGACATCACGCGGTTCACGGCCCTGGAGGGCCGTGTCTTCAGCGTCGCGGCCGGAGGCCTCCTCCTTCGGGACGACGTCCCGGACGACTTCCCGCTGGCGGCCGAGTTGCGCGCCGACCTCGAACGGATGCCGTTCGACGGAGGCTCCGCCATCGCCGGGCCGGACGGAGAATGGCTCGTCCCTCCCCTTTCCGGACGGGAGGGAGTGATCGTCGCGGAGCTGGACCTGCGGCGGGTCGCGCAGGAGCGGCTGACGTTCGACCCGACCGGCCACTACAGCCGTCCCGACGTCTTCACGGCGACGGTCGACCGGGGCCGTCGCGGCGCCGTGCGGTTCGTCGATGACTAGGGTTCACGGGGTGAAGCCGATGCGACCCGTGACCCGGAAGCCGGTGTACGAGCAGGTCGCCGATCGGCTGCGCGAGTTCATCGACGACAACGGGCTCCAGCCCGGCGACAAGCTGATGACCGAGCGGGAGCTGGCCGCCGAACTCGGCGTCGGCCGGTCGACGATCCGCGAGGCGATCACCGCGCTACGCGCGCAGGGAATAGTCGAGGTCCGCCACGGCGAGGGCATCTACCTGCTGAACCGGTCCGAGGATCTGATCAGTTCGCTGGCCCAGGAGCTGGTCGCGACCCACGTCGATCATCCGTACATCTGGGAGGCCAGGCAGGCGATCGAGGTGCAGTGTGCCCGCCTGGCCGCGAGCCGGGCCACCGAGGCGGATCTGGCGTCGATCGCCGCGGCCCTGGATCGGATGAAAGAGGAGATCGCCGCCGGCGAGCCGGCCCTGGACGGCGACCGGCGGTTTCACCTGGGCGTGGTGGCGGCGTCGCACAATCCGATCTTGATCCAGTTGGTGGGCGGGATTCGGGAGTCGTTCGACAAGACCTCGGAGACGTCGCTGACCAGGGCCGGCCAGCCGGCCAGGTCGTTGGCCGAGCATCGCTGGATCTATGAGGCGATTGCCGCGGGCGACCCCGCGCTGGCCGCCGAGCGGATGCTGTCTCATTTGGTCGGGACGTGCGATGACTTGCTGGATGGGGGCGCGAAGAGTCCGCGCCCGGCGGGGCGCGAGTAGCGCGGGGGTTCTTGGTTGGTTGGGGTGCCGGGTCGCGGAGAGCGGATTCACGAGTTACCGGGCTCTCCAGGCACCGGGAGACCCCGGAAGGTCGGCACAGCGTGAACCCTTCATGGCGGTATGGGGTCGGTGGCACCGTAGGGATCCGGCACGCCACCTGTCCCAACAGCCGCTGCTCGTGTCGCGCGACCGACCCACCCGCCGAGAAAGCGACCCACCGATCACTCGCCGGCTCCCCCGACGCCCCGCCGATCCGAACACGCCACTCGCCGACCCGCTGTCCACCGATTCGCGGCCGGGGAGTCGCTACTGCACCGCCGCCGACGTGCAGCACGGAGGAGCTGGTCTGGCGCGGACCCCACCTCCGAAGCCCGCCATCTCCCCGGCCGTCCGCCGATCCGCTGCCCGCCTAAGCGCTGCCGCCGACCGCCTTCGCGCTGCCACTGACCGCCGAAGCGCTGCCGCTGACCGGTGGCGGCTCCGCTTCCGGCACCCGATCGCGTTACGGCGTTCCGGTCCGACTGCGATCCGACAGAAGTGCCGCCGCTGCTCGGCCCGCCCTCAGCGCCTGCCGTCGTCGGGCTGCCCGGGCACCCGCCGACCCGAATCGGCCGACCCGCACCCCGCAGGGCCACTCCAGCCACCCACCGACCCCAGGCCGGCCCACCTACCAACTCCCGCCCGGCTGGCCGACCCCCTCCGACTAGCTAAACCGACTCCCGCCGACCCGCTTGCTGACCCGATTGCGCACAGGACCTCCACCCGACGACCCCTAGCCCACCCACCGACAGCCCTCCCGCCGGCCCACCCACCAACAGCGCGCCCGCCGGCCCACCCACCAACAAGCGCGCCCACCACCAGGCACCCCGCGCCCTAACAGCTCTCCCACAACCGCTCACTGCCGCCAGCTCACCCCAGCTCATCGACGCGCCGCGACTCCCCGGCCTACGCCCCAGCCGCCTGACCGGTGAGCCGGTCCCCCGCAAATCCCCCGGCACCAACCGCCATCGACACAACCACGCCACACCGCGCCGTCACCCGGCCAGCCCCGCCGCACCCGAGCACACCCAACCGGCCAGACCCCACCGACCAGCCGATCCCCGTCGCCCACACCCGAGCCGCAGCACAAGCGAAAACCCACAACCCCTACGGCAAATTGTGCGGCGTAACCACCTGAATCGTCGACGGCCGCGCACGAATCGGACCCGGCAACGCCCCATGCGCCTGCAGCAAACAATGACAAGCCCGCCGCATGTCCTGACGCAAATCATGGTGCAGCACCGCCGATATCCGACCCTCCCGCAGCAACCGCGTGTTGTCCGCATCGAGATCATGCGCCACGAACACCCGGCAAGACCGCCCCCGCCCAGCGAACGCCTCCAGAATCGCGGTATTGGCGCCCCCCACGGAATACACCCCCGCAACGTCCAGATGAGCGTCCAGAACCGACGCAACCCGGCCGCGCATCGTCGCGTCCAGACCGTCCGTATCGTCGACCTCGACGACGGCGCGCCCGGGCAGCGCGGACCGGAAGCCGGCGACGCGTTCCTCCTCGCCGCGGAACCATCCGCGGCTCAGCGTCACCAGGACCGACCCGGGCCGGTCCGACAGCCACTGGTCGATCAGGTAGGCCGCGGTCGCGCCGGCGGCGCGGTTGTCGATCCCGACGTAGGCGATCCGACCCTCGACGCTGAGGTCCGTGACCAGGGTCAGCACCGGAACGCCGGCGCGGACCAGGTCGTCGGCGGCCGCCACCACCTCCGGGGTGTCCGGCGCCTTCAGGACGACGCCGTGCGAGCCGCGCCGCCGGATCCGCCCCAGCACGTCGACCAGCGAAGCCGCCGGACCACTCTCCCGGAAGTGGAACCGGGCCCGGATCGCCGCCGGCCGCAGGAACGGTAACTCGGCCTCGAGCGCCGCCCGCACCGCCGACGAGAACCGCTCCGGCGTCTGCATCACGACGTCGATCAGGAACGTGCGCCCGGCCAGCCGGAGCTGCGTGCGTTGGCGCTGCAGGTCCTCGATCGCCCGGTGCACCTCACGGACCGTGTCCGCGCGCACGCCGCCGCGCTCGTGCAGCACGCGGTCGACGGTCGCCTCGCTCAGCCCGGCCTGCCGCGAAATCTCGCGGATGCGGAAGGGATGACCCATGGTGACCGTCCGTTGAGGGGTTTTTGAGGGCTGCCGACGCTTGATTATCGCCTCAGCTTTTTTACGCTGTCACTACGCCCCTTCCGAAGGGAATTCCCATGCCCGCGATTGAAACGCGCCGGCCTGCGGCCTGGCTCTCCGCCAATGATTGCGACGTTTCCGACCTCGCCCCCTCCCTCACCAATGTGGACGATTATCCGCTGGCTGATTCGGTGCTCGACGACGTGCTCGTCTATTCCGGCGAGAAGCTGGCCGACGATCGCCGGGAGCTCATGGCCGAGTGGGCGCGGGCGTTTCTCGACGGGCCGGGCATCGTCGTGATCCGGCGCGCGTTCCCGGAGGCCGCGGTGGTCGACCGGGTGTCGGCGGCGTTCGACGCGATGATCGCCGAGCAGCCGGCCGGCGGGGACCATTTCGCCCGGCCGGGCGCCAACGACCGGGTGTGGAACGCGCTGGAGAAACTCGCGCTGCGCGACCCGGAGGCGTTCGCGGCCTACTACGCCAACGACGTCATCGCGCTGGCCGCCACCGCCTGGCTCGGTCCGGCCTACCAGGTGACGTCGCAGGTCAACGTCGTGAACCCGGGCGGCGCGGCGCAGACCGGACACCGGGACTACCACCTGGGCTTCATGTCCGCGGAGCAGGCCGAGCGGTATCCGGCGCTGGTGCACCGGCTGTCCCCGGCGCTGACGCTGCAGGGCGCGGTCGCGCACTGCGACATGCCGGTCGAGAGCGGCCCGACCATGTACCTGCCCCATTCGCAGAAATACCCGCTCGGCTATCTGGCGACGAGCCGGCCGGAATTCCAGGAGCATTTCGCGGCTCACCACGTGCAATTGCCGTTGGAAAAGGGCGACGCGGTGTTCTTCAATCCGGCGCTGATTCACGCGGCCGGACACAACCGGTCGGCCGACATCCGGCGAATGGCGAACCTGTTGCAGATCTCGTCGGCGTTCGGGCGGGCGATGGAAAGCGTCGACCGGGAGCGGATGTGCCTTGCGCTGTACCCGGTGCTCCGGGAACTCGCCGACCCGGAGAACGTCATCGCGGCCTCGGCCGAGGGGTACGCGTTCCCGACCGACCTCGACGTCGACCAGCCGGTCGACGGCCTCGCGCCGCCGAGCCAGGCCGACGTCGTACGCCGGGCGCTGGCCGAGGGCTGGGACCTGGACACCGTGCGCGGCGCGCTCGCCGCCCACTCGAGCCGACGGGGGAACTGACATGCGTCTCGGACTCATCGGGCTGGGCCGGATCGGGCAACGCCACGCCGGCATCCTCGCCGGGCTGCCGGGCGTCGACTCGCTCGTCGTCACCGACGCCGTCCCGGCCGTCGTCAAACAGGTGGCCGAGCAGCTGGGCGCGGAGGCCGTGGACACGCCGCAGGCGTTGCTGGAGGCCGGCGTCGACGGGGTGGTGATCGCGGCCTCGACCGAGTCGCACCCGGCGCTGCTGACCGCGGCCGTCGAGGCCGGGGTGCCGGTCTTCTGCGAGAAGCCCCTGGCCACGACCGCGTTCGACGCGGCCGCGCTGGTGCAGCGGCTCGACGGCGCGGACGTCCCGGTGCAGATCGGGTTCCAGCGGCGGTTCGACCCGGGCGTGGCCGCGGTCCACGCGGCCGTGCGGAGCGGGGAGCTGGGGTGGCTGCACACGGTTCGGTCGACGACGCTCGACCCGGCGCCGCCGCCGCGCGCGTACATCGCCGCCTCGGGCGGCATGTTCCGGGACTGCGGTGTGCACGATTTCGACGTGGTCCGGTGGGTCACCGGGCGGGAGGTCGTCGAGGTGTACGCGACCGGCAGCAACAAGGGCGAGCCGTGGTTCGCCGAGGTCGGTGACGTCGACACGTCGGCGGTCGTGCTCACGTTCGACGACGGGACGCTCGGGCTCGTGTCGAACACCCGCTACAACGCGCGCGGGTACGACGTCCGCCTGGAGGCGCACGGGTCCGCGGACAGCGTCGCGGCCGGGCTCGACGACCGGTTGCCGTTGCGGTCGGTGGATCCGGGGGTGCGGTTCCCGGCCGGGGTGCCGTACCCGTTCTTCATGGACCGGTTCGCGAGCGCGTACCGGGCCGAGTTCGAGGCGTTCCTGGAGGTCGCGGCCGGTAGCCGGCCGTCGCCGTGCACGATGGCCGACGCGCTGGCGGCCGACTGGATCGCCGAGGCCTGCGGCCTCTCGCTGCGCGAACACCGCCCGGTCCGGGTCGACGAGGTGCGCGGCTGACTGTCGCGATTGGCCCCCGACTGGCCACTTCCGCTCCGCTGCGCCGCGTAACACGATTCGGACACCGAGTAGTGGGGGGTCGTCGTGGGCTGTGCCAGTTTCCTGTTCTTCGATCTGCCGAGCATGACCGTGATGGCGATCCATCGGGCGTTCCTCGGGGCGACCGGCCGCGAGGTCCGGCCGTGGAACATCTGGGCCTACCGAGGGCTGGGCCTGCTCCTGCTGGGCGTCGTGGTGATCGTGGTGGCGACGGTCGCGGCGGGCGGGTGAAGTGTCGTAGGGGGTGGATAGCCTGCCCGTATGGCTGACGCCGACGACGTGCGCCGGGTGGCGCTGGGGTTGCCGCAGGTCGAGGAGATCGAGAGCGCCGGGTTCGATTTCCGGGTCGGCGGCAAGGGGTTCGTGTGGTCGTATCCGGAGCGGCTTCCTGGCCAGCCGCGGCGGATCCGGACGGATGTGGCGGTGCTGTTCGTGGGCGACGAGGCGGAGAAGCAGGCTCTGCTGTTGGGGGAGCCGGAGTTGTTCTTCACGGCGCCGGGGTATGGGGATTTGCCGTTGGTGATGGTGCGGTTGGCTGAAGTGGGGGTTGGGCGGCTGACTGAGCTGATCACGGATGCGTGGCAGATGCGGGGGCCGGCAGACTGACCGCCACGCGCCGGAGGGGCGGGGCCGGTCCGGGGCTCGGGGCCGGTCCGGGGCTCGGGGCCGGTCCGGGGCTCGGGGCCGGGCCGCAGGCCGGGGGCCGGGCCGCAGGCCGGGGGCCGGGCCGCAGGCCGGGCCAGGCGGCTGGCGGGCCGGGGGCTTAGGGCTGGGGGTCGGGGCCGGGTAGGTGGGCGGCGGTGGCTGCTCGGTGGGCGGTGCTGGTCCGTGGGGCGGTGGTGGCGTGCGTGTAGCGGTGATAGGTCCCGGATCGTCGTGGGCGGGTTGCTCTCGGGGTTGAGCTCGCACTGGTGGTCGGGCTCTGTTCGGGCGGCACTGCGCTCGACGACGGCTCCGGCCGGATGTTCAGCATCGAGATCGGCCAAGCCGCCCGCGACGCAGCGCCGGCGGTGCCCCGCGTCTGGCCGCGCCCGAGCGAGAGGCGAGGGGCTCAGCTCGGGCCGCGCTCCTCACCGGCTGCAGTTGCTCCCGATCGCGGTCCCCGTCCCGCTTCAGTGGTGGCCATGGACACGGTCGCGGCGGCGGTGGCGATCCGGGCCACGGTAGCGAGCCGGACCGCGGTGGCGTGGCGGTGGCACACGGGTCCCGGTCCCGGCGGCGGTCCCGGTCGCCGTCACGATGGCGGTCGTGGCCCCAGTCGCGGCGGCGAGCCTAGTGGTCGCCGTCATGAGGCACGGTCGCCGTGGCGGTCATGGGCCCAGGGGCGTTCCCGGCCACGGTCGCGGCCCCAGGTCGTTACTGCGGTCATGGAGAACGGTCGCCGTAGCGTCATAGGCCCAGGGGCGATCCGGGCCACGGTGGCCGCCCGCGGTCACTTGCCGTCAGGACGAACGGTCGCCATGACGGTCATAGCCCCAGCGCCGACCCCGGCCACGATGGCCGCCCGCGGTCACTTGCCGTCAGGACGAACGGTCGCCATGACGGTCATGGGCCCAGCGGCGACCCCGGCCACGGTCGCGGCCACGGTCGCTGTTGCCGTCTTGGGGCACGGTCGGCGTGGCGGTCATGGTTCCAGTGGCGACCTCGGCCGAGGTCCCGGTCGCCGTGGCGCTCAAGGTCCCGGTCGCCGTGGCGCTCAAGGTCCCGGTCGCCGTGGCGCTCAAGGTCCCGGTCGCCGTGGCGCTCAAGGTCCCGGTCGCCGTGGGGGTCAACGTCCCGGTGTCGGGTGGGGGGCCGGTCGCCGTCGCGATGGCGGTCCCGGTCCCAGTTGCGGTGGCAATCCCGGCCACGGTGGCGATCCCGGCCACGATCCCGGCCACGGGTGGCCGTCTTGGTCGGGGGTAGGCGGCGGGCGGCTACCGGGGGACGGTGCTGCGGCTGGGCGTGGTGTGGATCGTCCGGTGGCGCGGCGATTCCTCGGGCGGTTGTTGGTGCGGGTGCCAGCGGCATGCTCCCCGCGCCCGGCGCGCCCGGCTCACTGCGGGCCACATCCCTCGCTTGTCGGTGTCCTCTTTCGATCAGACCCGGACTTGGACGGCTTCCGTCGGCGCCCTGGGCGGCGGCGAGGGGCGCTCGGAATGGCGGCGGCCCTCGCGATCGGAGCAGGACCACGATCCCCGCGTTCGCAAACGACTGCGCTCGCCTCGGCTGATCACTCACCCGAAGACGCACACCCGCCGGAACGGCGCCCACAAACCCACCGTCACAGACGACCCCGCGCCAGCGCGTCGCCCAGCTTGGAGCGGGCGTATCGGACCTCGTGCGCCCGGCGGCTGGACGTCACCAGGCCGGCATCGCGGAGGATCGCCAAATGGGCGGACACCGTCGATAGCGCCAAGCCGTGCCTGGCCGCCAGCACAGATGTCGACGCCGGAGTGTCCAGACTCCACAGCAGCGCGGCCCGGTTCGGGCCCAGCAACCGGGCCAGCGCGACTCCTGGGCGCTGCGCGGCCGGCTCCCAGGCTCGGGCCATACCCCTGGCCGGATAGATCACGGTCGGCTGCCAGCGCGGGGCGAAGCCGCTCACGGTGTCGGGCCAGACGAAAACGCTCGGCATCAGTAGCAGACCCCGCCCGCTCAGGTCCTGTTCGCCCAGCGGCGTGGAGCCTCGGCGCAGCAGTAGGGTGTCACCGGTCCAGGTCACGTCCGGGTGCAGGTCGGCGAACAGCGCCTGCAAGCCGCCGGACGTGAGACGCCTCGACCGCTCGGCGATGTCCGCTTCGAGGACCTCGCGCAGCCTCGGCCAGTCCGGCGCGACCAGCGCTTCCCAGGCCCGCTCGGTCGCGTCCGCCAGTGCGCGCACGGCCGCCGCCGGGTCGTCCAGCAACGCCCGCGCCGCCGGCTCCTCCCCACGACCCCGCCCCGCCGGTCCGCCCCTCCGCGCCCGCCCCGCCGGGCCATCCCGCGAAACCCGCCCCGCCAGGCCGTCCCGCGAAACCCGCGCCGCCGGCTCGTCCCACCGACCCCACCCCGCCAACCCCCTACTCGAGAACGATTCGCGAAGCTCCTCGTACGCCAGCCCCGGATCGGTCGCGCGCAGGCGCGCCAACTCCTCGGCGAACTCGACGACCCGGCCGAGCGGAGCCTCCGGCGGCGGACCCAGGAAATCCGGCGTGTACCCCCGCACCGGCATCACCAGCGGCAACGGCCCCAGATCGAGACCCTCACCCCGCGCTAGCCAGCTCCGATGAAACCCGTGCCGCGCCGGACGCAGCAACGTCCGCACCGCCTCGTGCGTCTCACACAGCGGCGACACCGCGAACCGGCACCGCAGCAGGTCCGACCCCGCGAACCGCAACCGCAGCGGCACCCGCACCCACCCCCGGACTTTCGGCTCCACCCGAAACACTAGAAGGAACGCCGAAACCCACGGACGCTCGACTCCCGTGTCCTACCGATCCGTGCTCGCGGTCCCCGACTTCCGCGCCGTCTTCGCCGCCCACCTCCTCTCCACGCTCGGCGTCGTCGTGGGCGAGATCGCGCTGTCCGTCCTGGTCTTCCGCCGGACCGGATCGCCGCTTCTCACGGCTCTGACGTTCGCGCTCGGGCTGCTTCCCTATGTCGTCGGCGGCACCGTGCTCTCCGCGGTCGCGGACCGGCTGCCGGCCCGCCGGGTGATGGTCGTCTGCGACCTGATCTGCGCCTGCGCCGCGGCCGGCCTCGTCGTACCGGGGATGCCGATCGCCGGGTTGCTGCTCCTGCGCTGCCTGCTGGCCGCGGTCGCGCCGGTCTTCGCCGGCACCCGCGCCGCCGCCCTGGCCGACGTCCTGCCCGCCGACGTCTTCCCGCTCGGCAATTCGCTGCTGCGCGTGGTCAACCAGACCGCGCAGCTCACCGGGTTCGGCGCGGGCGGGCTGCTCCTCGCCGCCCTCGAACCGCGCACCGTACTCGCCGTCACGGTCCTCACGTTCCTCGCCTCCGCCACCCTCATCCGCTCCGCCCTCCCCGCCCGTCCACCCCGCGTCGCCGCCGCGAACGCCACCCGCACCCGCCTGCTGACGGCCTCCCTCTCCGGCGCCACCCACCTGGCCCGGATCCCCCGTCTCCGCGCCCTCTACCTCCTCGCTTGGATCCCGCCGATGTTCGTCGTCGTCTCCGAAGCCCTGCTCACCCCGTACTCCGCCACCCTCCGCACCACGCCGGCCGGCCTCGGCCTCCTCCTCACCGGCATGCCGATCGGCGCGGTCGGCGCCTCCCTCCTGGCCGGCACCTTCCTCAGCCCCTCGGCCCGCACCCGCCTCTCGGCCCCGATCGTCCTGCTCGCCACGCTCCCCCCGCTCGCCTACGTGACGCACCCGTCCCTCCCCTGGGCCTTGCTGATCCAGATCGGCATCGGCGCCGGCGTCGTCTACACCTTCGGCCTCGACCACTGGTTCCTCGACGCGGTCCCCGAGCCCCTCCGCGGCCGGGCGCTGACCCTCCTCACCGCCGGCGCGATGACCTCCCAGGGCCTGGGCATGACCCTCGCCGGCACCGCCGCCGAGTTCGCCCCCGTCCACCTGGTCATCGCCACCGGCGGCGCCGCCGCCCTACTGACCAACGCGCTGGTCCTCCGCTACGTCGCGAGGACCCGCCAGCGGCCCGGACCCGTCACTCCTTGACCCCCATCTGCTCCACCGGAGGCGTCCGCAGCAGCTGACCGATCGGCAGCACGGTCGTCGCCAGCGCCAGCACCGCCGCCCCGACGACGACCACCACCCCACCGACCACCGGCACGTACGGCACCGGGCTCCCGGTCAGCGCGTTCACCGCCGCCACCAGCGTCCCGGCCGCGATCGTCCCGCCGATCACCAGCGCCACCCCCAGCAGCCCGGCCTGCTCCGCGTGCACCATCCGCTTCACCTGACGGCTCGTCAGCCCGACCAGCCGCAGCACCGCCAGCTCCCGCCGCCGGGCCAGCGCGGCCACCACCATCGTGTTCGCCGCGGCCAGCGCCGCGAACCCGACCAGCACCCCGATCAGCAGCTTGTTCGCCCACCCGCTCACCGCGAGGTCCGTCGCCAGCCCGGCGCTCAGCTCGTCCCGGGCGACCACCGACGCCCCCGGGTGCCGGGAGACCACATCCGCCAGCCCCGGAACCGAAGCGCCCCGCACGAGCACGGAATCCGCCAGCCCGGTCGGCGTGTGCCCGGCCACCGTCGACGACGCGAGCGTGAAGTCCCCGAACCCCAGCCCCCGCCGGTAGATCGCGATCACCTTCAACTTCACCGGGGTCCCGTCGGCGAGCGTCACCGCCGCCGTGTCCCCGACCTTCCACCCCGACCCGGACGCCCGGAGGTCCGAGACCGCCACCGTGTCCTTCCCCAGCCGGTCCAGCGATCCGTCGGTCACCGCCAGGTCCAGGGTGGACCCGACCGTCGCCGGGTCCACGGCCTGCGCCCCGGCCGTCTCCAGCCCGTCGAACACCGGCGCCACGACGGTCGTCTGCCGCACCGCCGTCACCATGCGGACGCCCGGCAGCCGCCGGATCTCGTCGACCGCCGACGCCGGAAGCCCGGTGGGAGACACCACCGCCTGCTCGGCCAGCGTCCCGTCCCGGCGCTGGTCGACGGTCGTCCGCTGCAGATTGTCCTGGAGGAACCAGACCGAGCCGCCCAGCCCGACGGCCAGCACCAGCGCGGTCAGCACGGTCGCGCCGCCGCGGGCGTTGGCTCGCAGGTTCGCCGCCGCCAGGTAGCCGCTCGACCGCCACACCGCCGACAGCACCGGCGCGAGCACCCGGGCGGCGAACGCGTTGATCTCCGGCGCCAGCAGCCCGACCCCGAGCACGAACAGGTAGAGCATCCCGGTCGCCGAGGCCACCGCGACCACCCCGCCGGTACTGATCGCGGCCGGTGCCGCCGCGACCGCCCCGACCAGGATCACCAGCCCGGCGATCCGCCGGACCCGGCCCCCGCCGGACGGTTCCACGGCCACCTCGCCGAGCGCCTCGGTCGGCCGGATCTTCGCGACCCGACGCGCGGCGGCCAGCGCCGCCAGCACCGCGACCAGCGACGTCACGAGCACCGCGGTCGGAGCAGCCAGGACGCCGGGCAGGATCGGCAGCGAGTCCGGCACGAACCCGCGATCCACCAGCTGGCCGTGCACCCACCGGGTCGCCAGCACACCGAGCGGCAGCCCGATCACGCCGCCGAGAACGCTCAGCAACATTGCCTCGGCCACGATCATCCGGCGCACCTGCCCCGGGGTCGCCGCGATCGCCCGGAGCAGGGCCAGGTCCCGCCGCCGGTGCCGCACCGACAATCCGACGGTCCCGGCCACCACGAACCCGATCAGCAGCACGACGTACCCGCCGAACGAGCCGCCGAGCAGAATCAGCAGGTCGCGCCCGTCCAGGTCCGCGCTCGGCTCGGCCAGCCCCCGGTCGTCGCCGGTGTAGACCTGAGCCCCGTCCGCGACCGCGGACACCGCCTTGGCCAGCGCCGCGGTGTCCACTCCGTGCTCGGCCCGTACCAGCACCGCCGCCGCCCGGCCCGGACTCGGGTTCAATGCGCCGGCCCGCGCGTCAGTCAGAAACACCGCGACCGGCGAAGCGTCCGCATGAACGAGACCGGTGACCGTGAAGCGGTGCACCGTACCGCCGACCAGCAGGTCGACCGGCGCGCCGGTCGCAAGCCCGAGGCGGGTGTCGGCGACGACCTCGTCGTCGGTCCGCGGGGCCGAGCCGGACGTCAGCGGCGACCGGCCGAAGGCCGCGCTGCTCCACCCGTGCCCGACGGCGCGGACCGGCCCGGCCGTCACCGGAACCGCCACGTCGGCCACGGCCGACTCGACCCCGGCCAGCGTCCGGACGCGGTCCGCGACCGCGATCGGAACGGTCCCGCCCGGCAGGCGGACCATGCTGGTCGTGACGTCGCCGTCGAACTCCTTCGTCCGCCGGACGACCTCTTGCCGGGCGACGACGACGTCGGCGCGGGCGTACCGCTCGGCCGACGGGTGGAAGAACACCGCCGACTCGACGAGCGTGCCCATGCTCATCAGGATCATCACGCCGGTGGCCAGCGCGACCAGCGTCGCGACCGCGCTGCCCCAGCGGTGCCGGATCATCCGGAACGCGAGATCGATCATGACCGCACCCGCGAACGACCCAGCGTGGCCAGAACCTCGGCGATCCGCGTGGCGCCGGGCTGCGGGAGGTCCAGCACCAGGCGGCCGTCGGCGAGCACCAGGACCCGGTCGGCGTAGGAGGCCGCGACCGGGTCGTGGGTCACCATGACGACGGTCTGGCCGTGGGTGTCGACGAGCATCCGCAGCAGCGTGAGCACGTCGGCGGCGGTGGCCGTGTCGAGCGCGCCGGTCGGCTCGTCGCAGAAGATCACCTCGGGCCGGGTGACCAGCGCGCGGGCGATCGCGACCCGCTGCTGCTGACCGCCGGAGAGCTCCGACGGGCGGTGCGTCAGCCGATCGTCGAGCCCGACGCGCTGCACGACCTCGGCGAGCCAGCCGCGGTCGACGCGCACCCCGGCGAGCCGGGACGGCAGCACGATGTTCTCCTCGACGGTGAGCGCGCCGAGCAGGTTGAACGCCTGGAAGACGAAGCCGATCCGGTCGCGGCGCAGCTTCGTCAGCTGGGTCTCCGACAGGCCCGACAGCTCGGTGTCGCCCAGCCGGACCCGCCCGGACGTCGGCCGGTCGAGCCCGGCCGCGGTCTGCAGGAGCGTGCTCTTGCCCGACCCGGAGGGTCCCATCACCGCGGTGAACGTGCCGCGGACGAACACCGCGTCGACGCCGGCCAGCGCCGTGACCGGCTGCTGGTCGGTGCCGTAGACGCGGGTGAGCTGTTCCACCCGGACGGCTTCAGTGTGGACGGACATCGGTTCGCCTCTCCGTGTTTGTGCACTACGGAGACGCTATTTCCGGGCCGTCGCGGCGACGATGAAGCCTACGGGCGAACCGGGGTACAGCCTGCGCTACCCCTCGGGCGGTACCGGGGTGTCGGCGGTCCAGCAGGCCGCGGTGACGAGCTTCTCGCGGGTGAACGGCTGGCCGTTCCGGGCCCTCCCCTGGGCGGTGACGCGGACCCGATAGGTGCCGGGTTCGGTGACCGTGAACGTGCCCTGGTAGCCGGCGTCGTCCTCGATCGGGGTCAGGGTCTGGATCTGGGTCCGGCCGGTCGGCCGGAGGATCTCGGCGACGACGGCCGCGCCGTCGATCGGGAACCCGGCCTCGTTCAGGAACGCGGTGACGGTGACCGTCGAGCCGGCGGCGACGTCGTCCTGCTCGGCGTCGGCGGTGAGCTGGACGCTCGACCAGGCGTGCACCCGGAGCCGGTATGGCGTGCCGGCCGGGACCGGAGCCGGGGCCACGGCCGCGCGGAACCGCGAGACGGGTGAGTTGACGACCGCGAACGCCCGCTCCCGCTCCGACCGCCACTGCGCCTCGGCCGCGTTCGCCGCACCGGCCGCGTTCGCCGCACCGCCCGCGGCCGGCGCTTCCGCGGCGGCGCGGAACGCGGCGGCGGCGACGCGGCGGCGGGCGGCGGGGGCGATGCCTCGGAGGATCGAGAGGTCGGCGCCGGCGCCCGGGCCGTGCGCCTCTCCGGCGGCCCCGCCGACCGGCTCCAGGCGCGGCTCCCCCGGCGTCACCACGACGTGCCAGATCCCGCCCTGCTCGAACCGCCCGGCCGCGAGCTGCACGGGCAGCGCGATCCGGTACCAGGCCAGGCCGTTGCCCGACCCGTACCGCATGGCCGCCTCCTGCCGGGCCCGCCACGGCTCGAGCAGCAGCCCGTTCGGCGTCTGCAGCCGGAAGTCGACCTCGTCCGGCGCCTCGACCTGCAGCACGACGTCGATACCGCCGTCGGCGTCGGCCAGCGTGAACGGGATCCGCTCGACCGCGCCCGCGGTCAGGCTCCCGGCCGCGGTGGTCACGACCTCGGCCCCGCTCACGTCGGCCAGGACCTGCAGCACGGTGTCGTCCACGTCGGCCTCACTGCTGGTCAGCTGGTACCCGCCGAACGCACCGGCCAGCTGCTTCAGCGCGGCCCCGATCGAGTGCGGCGGCCCGACCTCGACCGCGTACGGACGGACCAGGACCTCGGCGGCCAGATCGTCGTCCACCGCCCGGGGCGCGTTCGCCAGCCCGTCGGTGAGGACGACGACCACCTGGTCACCGAACCCGCCCGGATCGGCCTGGACGAGCGCCTGGCCGGCCAGGATCCCGTCGCCGACCGACGTCTTCCCGCGCGGGTCGAGGCGGTCGCCGTCCAGGATCGCCACGGTCGCGGCCAGCGCGTCGGCGTCGTCGGCGAGCGGTTGGACGGCGCGCAGCGCCTCGGCGTCCGTATCGAAACCGACGAGGCCGAGGCCGTCACCCTCGAGCAGGAGGGTCGCGAACTTGGCGGCCGCGCGCCGGACGGCCGCGCCGCGGCCGTCGGCGCCCATGCTGGCCGAGCGATCCACGACGAGCGCGATCGCGGTCCCGGGGCGGGCCACCGTGTTCGCGTCGACCTGGACCGGCCACTGAAGACCGGTGGCGGGCTCACGCACGATGAGGGTCTGGGTCGGGAGCGCCGACGGCGCGACCCCGGTCCGGTAGGCGACGAGGAACTCGGCCGACGGGTCCGCCGCCGGGTCGACCGTGACGCTCGACGTGAGCGCGGTGAGCTGGGGATGGTCGGGCGGGAGCAGCTCGAGCGTGGTCGCGGAGTGGACCGTGAGCTGGATCGGCAGCACCGCCTCCCGCACCATGCCCAGCGGGCCCTGGGCCACGTTCACGAAGTCGAGCCGGCGGGTGGTCAGCGTGATCGGCGGCGGGGTGAGGTGCTCGGTCTCGACGTGCCGGACCGTCCCGTCCGGCGCCTGCTGCGCGACGACGAACCCGAGGTCGTGCCAGTGCGCGACCATCTCGTCCATGCTGCCGATGTCCCGGTCCCAGACGACGGCGGTGGTCGCGGTGACGTTCTCGAAGACGTCGTTGGGGCGCGGGACCGGCCACCAGTTCTGGCCGCAGGCCTGGAAGTCGGCCTGCCAGGGCAGCGCCATCGCGGCCGTGACGTGGCCCGGGGCGACCTGGGCGTGGTCGAGCCGGAACGCCGACGTGTAGGCGGACTCCAGGATCGGCCGGTCGCCCTCGGCGCGTCCACCGGCCTCGATGCCGGGGAAGAACGCGCCGCCGACGCAGGCCTCGAGCGCGGCCCGGTCTAGGCCGTCCGGGGTGAGGCCGGGGTCGGGGGCGGGTTCGCCGGCCCAGTCCTTGGTGTAGGTGCCGGCCTTCCAGCGGGCCAGGTGCCCGGCCTGCACCTTGGTCAGGACCGCGTCCTCGCCGTTGAGGTCGGGCATGTTGCCGGTCGGGCGGAGCTTCTTCACGATCCGGTCGACCGTGCGCTGGTCGGTGACCGGGTGGGCCCAGGAGTGGACCCGGCCCACGTCCCGGACCCAGCGCGTGTCGGCCGCGCGGCGCAGGATCGGGTAGACGTCCCGGGTGTAGGAGGTCGCGGTGGGGGCTTTCGCCAGGTTGCGCGCCACCATCACGTCGAGGAGCCGGTCGTAGAGCGTGATGACGTTCTGCTGGTGCGGCGCGAACTTCGGCGGGGCGACCAGCACCCAGGCGCCCTCCACCGGCGGGGTGGAGCCGTCGGGCAGCGTCAGCTGGGCGGTGACCGGGCCGTCGGCGGTGTCGTCGTACCAGCCGGCGTTGCCCCAGAAGTCGCCGATCCCGTTGCCGGCCGGCGAGTCGGACGTCCCGGCGCCGCCGAGGACCAGCAGCCGGCCGTTCTCGTCGGTGCGGATCTCGCCCAGGGGCACGGAGGTGGCGACCTGGCCGTCGAACGTGATCGTGCCGGAGTCGAACACGGCCGACTGGCCGGGGCCGGTGAGCGTGCGCGGGCCGGGGTCGATCGTCAGGTCGGCGGCGGGCTCGTCGTTGCCCCGGTCGGGGTGCGCGGCTTTCGCGTTGGCCAGGTGGACGGTCCAGGTGATCGGGCCCGTCACCTCCTCGGCCGTGCCGTCGTCGTGGTGGGCGAAGACGCGGAACCGGGCGGCCTGGCGTTTGACCCGGAGCTGGTCGTCCTTGAACCCGTCGGCCGGGAGCGGATGCTCGTCCGGATGCTCGGGGCCGAGGAAGAACTCGTCCGGGCTGTTGCCCACGCGGGCGACGCCGATTGCCGGGTGAACCTTGTAGACCGTCGTCACGGCGGCGATCCTAGGCTCCCTGAGCAAACTCCCAGAAATAGAACGTGTTCTGGTTTTCTGGCGTAACGTGCGAGGGCGTGAAATGGACCCTGGCTGCCGCCCTGCTGCCTGCCGACCGGCTCCTCGACGTCGCCCGCACGGCCGAGGAGGCCGGGTACTCGTCGGTGGCGATGCCCGACTCGGTGTTCTTCCCGGAGAAGGTCTCGGCCAAGTACCCCTACACCAAGGACGGCAGCCGGTTCTGGTCCCCGGAGACCGAGTTCATCGACCCGTTCGTCGCGATCCCGGCGATGGCCGCGGTCACCACCCGCCTGATGTTCCACACGAACGTCTACAAGCTCCCGCTGCGCGATCCGCTGCTGACCGCCAAGCACGTCGCCTCGATCGCGGTGATGTCCGGCAACCGCTTCGCCTTCGGCGTCGGTCTGTCGTGGATCCCGGAGGAATTCAGCTTCACCCGCACCGACATGCGGACGCGCGGCGCGCGGACGGACGAGGCCATCGACATCCTCAAGCTGGTCTGCGCCGGGAACGGACCGGAGTGGGTGGAGTACCACGGGACGCACTACGACTTCGACCGGCTGATGATCTCGCCCGCGCCCGACCGGCCGGTGCCGATCTACGTCGGCGGCCACAGCGAGCCCGCTCTCCGGCGGACGGCCCGGGTCGGTGACGGGTGGATCTCGGTGAACACGACGCCGGATAAGATCGTCGCCGCGTGCGAGCGGCTGCACGAATTGCGGGCGTCCTATGGGCGCGCGGACGAGCCGTTCGACATCATCGCCGGACCGGTCGGGAACGTGAGCCGGGACGACTACCGGCGGCTGGAGGAGGCCGGGGTCACCGAGTGCCAGGCGGCGCCGTGGTGGCAGTACGGTGCGGACTTCCGGGACCCGGCCGCGCTCCGGGACGCGACGCTCCGCTTCGCCGACGAGGTGATCGCCCAGTATTGAGGCCATGGAACCGCTCACGATCGTCGACGAGGGCTGGCAGCGGGCGCTCGCGATCGTCGCGCACCCCGAGGACCTGGAGTTGGGCTCCGCGGCCGCGATCGCCCGCTGGACCGGGCAGGGCAAGGACGTCGTCTACACGCTGCTGACCAGCGGCGAGGCCAGGATCGACGCCCGGACCCGGCATCCGCGGGGCCTGCGCGCGAGTAGGAGCAGCGAGAGTCGGCGCGAATCGTCGGAGTGTCGGAGGTGGAGTCCCTCGGGCTGCCGGACGGGAGACTGGAGTACGGCCCCCCGCTGCGGCGCGACCCCGCCTGGGTGATCCGGCAGCACCGACCGGACATCGACATCACGAACAACATCCGCGAGGGCTGGGACCCCGAGGGCGCGTCGCTGAACGTGTCCCACCATGTCGTCACCGAGCGGGCCGTGCTCGACGCCGGGAACCGGTGGGTCTCCCGCGACCAGATCGAGGGCGAGGGGCTCGACCGTTGCACCGGCCACTTCGACGCCGAGGAGTCCTGGAGGTCGCCTAAGGCGCGTTTCGGGGCCGCGTTCGAGGCGCTGTCGCTGGGTCTGTTGTAGGCGTTTCGTGCCCGAGTCGGAGGTGGCCGTGGAGCTCGAGGAGCAACTGTTCGCGCTGTGGCGTCGGCGCCCGGCAAGCTCGCGGTCGCGTTCCGGCACCGCGCGACCCACAGCGGCGTGTGGGCGACCCCGCTGGGCGAGTTGGCGGCGACCGGCCGCACCGTGGAGGGCCTGGGCATCGACGTACTCACCCTCGACAGCGACGGCCGCATCACCGAGATCTGGGTACTGGCCGACGAACTACAACGCATCCTCCAGGTCCACGCCCCGACGACGTAGGCCGACTGAGCGCCGGCCTGACCGCCCAGCCGAGGAGGAGGGTCCGCTTCGACCGACCCCGGCGGCGCCGATCGCCAGAACGCACGGCTGCGATGCGGGCGGCGCGATCGCGGTAGGCCGGACGACATGACGCTGGCGGGTCCGACCCCCCGGCGGGTCTACCGGTGGACCACGCAGGCTCTCGGCCCAGCGGCGTTGCGCTTCGCGGCGGTCGGGCTACTCGCGGATACGGGCCCCGGTCAGCGCGGCCAGTGCGGCCAGCGCCTCCCGAGATTCGCGCAGCGGGGCCCTCACCCCGCTCACCGCAACCCGAAAACCCCGGCGCCGGAGCCCACACCACCGCAAGATTCGGTCGCTGTGCCCACGCAGGCCGCAGACCCGCGGCACCCGTGCCACGAACCCACTGCCGGCCGCCACGGCCGCTTCCCGACCGCCGCAACCCGCCGCCCCGCGGCGGTCGCCGGCCAAAGAAAAAGCGATTAGAGGGCCGCCTCGACTTCCTCGCGGGTGCGGGTCGGGTCGGGCGCGGTCGGTGCGGTCGTGGCGACCGGCGCGGTCGAACCGGCCGCGACCCGCGCCTGCGCCGCGCGAAACTCCCGCAGCGGCAC
The DNA here is from genome assembly GCF_006912135.1 of Cryptosporangium phraense. Taxonomy (NCBI): domain Bacteria; kingdom Bacillati; phylum Actinomycetota; class Actinomycetes; order Cryptosporangiales; family Cryptosporangiaceae; genus Cryptosporangium; species Cryptosporangium phraense. The sequence continues at coordinate 44,949 of NZ_VIRS01000015.1, forward strand.
CTGCACCCCGTTCACCGCCGCCTTCAAAACCCGACGCCGAAGCCCCACTACCACCGCGCTCGGCCGCTGGTACAGCGCCAGTTTCTGCGCCCACTCGGGCAGCAGATCCCGAGCCGCCCAGTCCATGAACTCACTCCCCGGCTGCCACGGCCGCACGCCGTTCCCGCGCAGATTCGGCCCGGTCCCGAACGCCTTGATCGGGGTGACCGCCAGCTTCGGCAGGTACGACTCCAGGCAGTCCAGCGTCTCCTGCTTGGTCGTCGGCAGACCGGTACCCCCCAACGCCTCGCCGACCCGGACGAACTCGCCGTAATAGCGGTCGATGTCGGGCAGCGGCGACGCGTGGTAGCGCTCGTGCGCGGTCGCCAGCCCCCACACGACCGTCGCGTAGTTCCAGCGCAACCAGTCCGGGTCGTCGGCGTCGTAGCGCACGCCGTCCGGGCGGACGCCCTTCACCGTGTGGTGCATCGCCCGGACCGTGCGGGCCAGCTTCTCCGCGGTCTCGGTCGTGCCGTACGCGGTGCCGATGAAGAACGAGACCGAGTGCCCGAGCCGCACCGCCCCGCCCTCCGGGTCGATCGCCCCGGTCGGCACGCCGTCGGCATCCCGGGCGACCAGCCGCGAGTGGTCGTACCCCATCCAGCTGATGCTCGGGTCGAGCCCCTCGATGTAGGCCGCGGCGACCAGCCCGAGGATCAGCGCCGGCGTGTGCGAGTGCACGTACCAGACCGCGCTGCCGGGCCCGAACCAGCCCGGGTCGCCGGCCGGCTCGCGGAACTCGAGGTTGCGGAAGAACTTCGTGCGGATGTCGGCGTCGAAGCCCTGCTCGAAGCGCGTCGCGAGGAAGTTCGCCATCGGAGGCCTCCGGAGGATTCTGGATACGGCCGTAGCCAGAGTAAGCACCTGGCTACGGCCGTGTCCAGACTTGATAGGCTCCCGGACATGACCCGATGGGCAGGCGTCCCCGCTGACCAGCGGAAGGACGGCCGGCGCGAGATGCTGGTCGGAGCCGGGTACCGGCTGTTCGGCGACGAGGGCGAGTCCGCGCTCACCGTCCGCGCCGTGTGCCGCGAGGCCCACCTGCACACCCGGTACTTCTACGAGAGCTTCGCCGACACCGCCCAGCTGCTCGGCGCCGTCTACGACGAACAGGCGGTCGCCCTCGGCGACGTCCTCGCGCGGGCGGTCGAGACCGCCGAGGTGAGCGCGCGTACGCGCGCGGGCGTCCGCGGGGTGCTGAGGTTCATCAGCGACGATCCCCGTCGCGGCCGGGTCCTTTTCGCGGACGCTCCGTCGCTGGCCGCTCGTCGCCGGGCCGCGGAGCAGAGCCTGTTGGACGGCCTGATCGCGATGAGCGGCCGCCCGCGCCTGGGGGTCCTGGTCGCGGCGACGATGTTCACCGGGGCGATGACGCAACTGGCCCAGCAGTGGGCCGACGGCCGCCTCGGCACCGACCTGGACGCCGTCGTCGACACCGCCGTCGACCTCGCCCTGGCCCTCCAGACCAGAGCGACTCAGCCGAACGTGAACGCGTAGGCCTCGGCGCCGGCCGCCTCGAACGTGATCTCCAGCGTGCGCTCCCGAACTTTCCCCGCCGACCGGGTCAGCTGGTACAGCCGCCCCTCGCGCAGCACCCCGGACCCGTCGGCGTCCACGTCGGCCCCGGCCGCCGGCCCCGGCGGCGCGCCGTCGATCGTCACCCGGAAACCGATCGGCTCACCGGTCCCGGCCAGCACCGCGTGCGCGTCCCGGGCCGAGAACCGGAACGCGATCCCGCCACCCGGCCGGACCAGCGCGACCCGCTCGGGCCCGAACGTCCACTCCCCCGACAGCGCCCAGTGGTTCCCGCCGAGCACGGTCGGAAGCCGATACACGGCCGGCTCCGGCCCGGCGTCCTCGGGCGACGCGAACCGCTCGCCGCGGGCGTACCCGAGGTACGTCTCGGGGGTCTTCAGCTGACGCCAGTCGGCCGCCGCCTCGACCCCGGCCCCCTGCACGCCCGGCGCGACCGGCGGCCGGTTGACGTGCAGGAGCCGCTGGAGGACCCGCTCGGACTGTTCGTACCGCCCCTCGCCGAAGTGCTCGTCGTGGATGACCCCGTCGCGGCCGGCGAAGTACAGCGCGGGCCAGTACCGATTCCCGAACGCCTTCCAGACCGCGTAGTCGTTGTCGACCGCGACCGGGTAGTCGATCCCCCGCTCCGCGACCGCGCGCCGGACCCCGTCGATCTCGTGTTCGAAAGAGAACTCGGGCGTGTGCACGCCGAGGACGACGAGCCCGTCGTCGCGGTAGGCCCGCGCCCAGGCGCGGACCCAGGGCTCCTGCCGGAGCCAGTTGATACAGGTCAGCGTCCAGAAATTGACCAGGACGACGTGGTGGCGCAGGTCGGCGGGCGTCAGCGGCTCGGTGTTCACCCAGGCCGACGCCCCGGCGAGTGAGGGTAACGGCACGCGTTCCGACATTGCCTCACGGTAGCGAACCGGGGCTCATCCGGGCGATCGCTGCGCCGATAGAGAGGCATGAGGGGACGACGGTCGGTCGTGGCGCTGATCGTGGTCACGCTGGCCGGCCAGGTCGCCGGCCTGGTCGACCACGATCTGCACGACGTGACGTTCGGCGTGTCCCTGCTCGTCCTCGACGGGCTCGGGCTGGCCTACAGCATCCGGGCGGCCCGGCGGTCGGCGACCCCGCGGATCTGGGCGCTCGCGGCGGCCGGGCGGGGCCTCTCGCTGCTGACCACGGTGCTGTTCGCCGTCGACGCGGTCACACCCGGACTCGGCTGGTGGTACCTCGCCGTCTGCACCGGGCTGGCGATGTTCGCGACGCTGAGCGCCGCGAGCCTGGCCGTGACGACCGAGCGGCTCGACCGGCGGCACCGCTGGGCGTTCATCGCCGAGGCGGCCACGGTGCTGAGCAGCGCGTTCATCGTGGCCTGGTACTTCGTGCTGGACCCGGCGCTGAGCGACAGCCCGTCGCGGCACTGGCTGTTCGACCTCGGCTACCCGTTCGGGAACCTGGTGTTGCTGGCCGCCGTGTTCGCGGTGCTGCTCCGAGGCGTGATCGCCCGGCTCACGCCGTCGGTCGCGGTGCTGCTCGGCGGCATGCTGCTCTACGCGGTCGGCGACATCGCGTTCTCGGCCGTCCGGATCCACGGGCAGCAGGCCAGCGACAACGTGCTCGCCGCGGCCGCGCTGGTGGTCGCGTCGCTGCTGATGACGATCGGCGCGATGGAGGAGCGGTCCCGGGCGGCCCGGGGCCGGGCCACCACGCTGTCCCGGATGCCGGCCTGGTCGACCCACCTGCCCTACGTCGCGGTGGCCGTCGGGAACCTGATGATGCTGGTCGCGACGATCCGCGAGAACGACTTCCAGCTCTGGGGCGGGCTGGTGATCGGCCAGACCGTGATGACCAGCGCGCTCGCCGTCCGGCAGCTGATCAGCCTGCGCGAGAGCAGCGAGCGCAACGTCACCGACCCGCTGACCGGGCTGGCCAACCTCACCGGGCTGAGCGAGGCCACCCGGCGGGCCGTGCAGCGCCGCGAGCCGATCGCGCTGCTCCTGCTCGACCTCGACGGGTTCAAGCAGATCAACGACCACTACGGCCACGAGGTCGGCAACGCCGTGCTGGTCGAGTTCGCCCGGACGCTGCGCACCGCGATCCGCAGCGACGACACCGCGGCCCGCGTCGGCGGGGACGAGTTCGTCATCCTGCAGACCGGCGTCACGACCGAGAGCCAGGCCGTCGCCCTGGCCGAACGGGTGCTGTCCGCGCTCGCGGACACCCGGGTCCGGGAGGGCGACGACCTGATCGCGATCCGGACCAGCATCGGGCTGGCCGTCCGCGAGTCCGACGACAGCCCGCAGGACCTGCAGCACAAGGCCGACCTGGCGATGTACGAGTCGAAGCGGGCCGGGTCACACGGCTGGAGGGCCTACGACGCGTCGATGACCGACCGGCGCAACCGGGACGCTCTGCTCGCCGCCGAGCTCGAGCACGCCTGCGCGTCCGGGGAACTCTCGGTGCTCTACCAGCCGATCGTGGACCTCACCACAGGCGACGCGGTCGCGGTCGAGACGCTGCTGCGCTGGCACAGCCCGGCGCTCGGGGCGGTGCCGCCGACCGAGTTCATCCCGGTCGCCGAACGCAGCGGGGCGATCCACGAGATCGGGCGGTGGATCCTCGGGCAGGCCTGCCGCCAGGTCCGGCGCTGGGCCGACGCCAGCGGCGGGCAGATCGTCTACGTCACGGTGAACGTGTCACCGCGCCAGCTCGAGGATCCGACGTTCATCGACGACGTCATGGCGATCGTCGAGGGCAGCGGGTTGCCGCCGGACAAGCTCGTCCTGGAGATCACCGAGACCGCGATCGTCGACCAGCGGACCGCGATCCCGGTGCTCACCACGCTGCGCAAACGCGGGGTTCGGATCGCGATCGACGACTTCGGCACCGGCTACTCGGCGCTGCACTATCTGACCCGCCTGCCGGTCGACGTCCTCAAGATCGACCGGACGTTCGTCGGGCAGCTCAACGGGACCCGGCAGGGGGCCGCGGTGACCGAGGCGATCATCCGGCTCGGCCAGATCCTCGGGCTGACGATCGTGGCCGAAGGCATCGAGACGTCCGCGCAGGCGACCGAGCTGCAGGCCCTGGGGTGCGCGCTGGGCCAGGGCTACCTGTTCTCGCGCCCGGCCGACGCGGCGGACCTGGACGCGATGATCACGTCCGCGCCGCGCCGGGAGTCACCCGCCCGGGCGTGACTCGACGTGGATCCGGATGCCGCCGGCCCCGTCGACCCAGCCCTTGGCGGTGGCGTAGGCGATCATCTGGTCGAAGCCGGCCCGCCAGCCGGTCTCGGACGCGACCGGCCCAGCCATCGTGGCCAGCGTCTCGGCCGGGACGACGAGGTGGTCGCGGTCGATCCACCGGCCCACCCGCGCGGCCGAACTCTCCGCGCCGGGATCTTCGAGGATCAGCGAGAGGGTCGTGAAGTCGCGGGGAGCATCCAGCGATACACCCGCCGATGAGGCGCGAACGAGCACAGGGCACCTTCTTTCCGCAATGAGCGGATGAAGTATGCCAGGGCGGGAAATCACCGGAGGAGCGCAGTGGCCACGAGAATGACCACCGGCGCGAGAAACGTCGTGATCAGCACGGTCTCCCGGGCCAGCCGGGCCGCGACGCCGTAGTGCGCGGCCCAGACCGCGACGTTCTGCGCGGCCGGCAGCGCGGCCAGCACGACCGCGGCGTAGACGGTCGACTCCGGCTGCCCGAGCGTGAGCAGCCAGGCCAGCACCGGCCGGGCCAGGGACACGCCGACGATCAGCGCCAGCGGTCCCCGATCGCCGTCCCGGCCCGGCCACGAACTCCCGACCAGCGACATTCCGAACGCCAGCAGCACGGCCGGCACCGCGACCCCACCCAGGATCCGCACCGGCTCGGCGACGACGAACGGCACCGGCACCCCGGTCGCCGCGACCACCAGCGCGAGCACGGTCGCGACCAGCACCGGGTTCGTGACGATCGACCGGACCCGGTTCGCCCCCCGCAGCTCCAGCACCGAGAGCGCCACCGGTGACTGCACCGCCAGCTGGACCAGGATCAGCGGCGCCACCAGGGCCGCGTTCCCCAGCACGTAGGACGCCACCGGGATGCCGAGGTTGCCGAGGTTCGGAAAGCCGCTGGCGATCGTCCCCATGACCCGGACCTCGCCGCGCCACCGGCGCACGACCGCCACCACGACGAACACCGCCATCGCGGCCAGGCAGGTGACCAGCGGAACGACCGCGGTCGGCGCGGTGAGCAACGACGGGTCGGCATGGGTGACGGTCGTGAACAGCAGGCACGGGGTCGCCACCGAGACCGCGAGCCGGGCGAGCACCGGTTGCGCGGACGAACCGAGCGTTCCGCGCCACCCGAGGACGTAGCCGACCGCGATCAGCACCCCGATCGCGGCGAACCCGGAGAGGGCGCCGCTCACCGCAAGTTCACACCGGGGACGTTAACCGGCAAATCGCGAGAGTCCTCGCCCGAGAGACCGACTTCACGACACCAAGCGCTTGCTAGGCTCACAGCCATGAACCCCGAGCTGACCAGTGGGGAGTTCTGGGGCACCGACCCGCACCCGGCGCTGACCTGGTTACGCGAGAACGACCCGGTGTACTGGGACGCCTCCGGCGGGGTCTGGGGACTGACCCGCTACGCGGACGTCCGCGAGGCCTCCCTGCACCCGGAGCTGTTCTCGAACGCCGGAGGGATCCGGCCCGAGTCCCCGGCGACGCCGATGATGATCGACTCGGACGACCCCCAGCACGCGTTGCGCCGCCGGCTGATCAGCAAGGGGTTCACGCCCCGGCGGGTCGCCGACCTGCGTCCACGGATCGACGAGGTGGCGCACGCGCTGCTCGACCGGGTGTGCGGGCGCGGCGAGTGCGAGTTCGTGAGCGCGGTCGCGGCCCGACTGCCGCTGATCGTCATCGGCGACCAGCTGGGCGTCGCCCCGGAGGACTACGACGACCTGCTGCGCTGGTCGGACGACATGATGGCGGTGCAGGGCCAGCGCGCGGATCCGGCGCGGGCCGCGAAAATGGTCACCGCGATGGCCGAGTCCCGCGCGTACTTCGGCGACGTCTTCGCCGACCGCCGGGCCAACGGCGGCGACGACCTGATCGGCGTGCTCGTGCGAGCGGAGGTGGACGGACACCGCCTGGACGACGAGACGCTGTACTTCGACTCGCTGCTGCTGCTGATCGGCGGCGACGAGACGACCCGGCACGTGATCACCGGCGGCCTCTACCAGCTGCTACGGAACCGCGACCAGTGGGAACGGCTCCGCGACGACCGGTCACTGCTCCCGGGCGCGATCGAGGAGGCGCTGCGCTGGGTCACGCCGATCCGGAACATGGCCCGGACCGTGACGCACGACCTCACGGTTCGAGGAAAACACCTGAAGCGGGGCCAGAAGGTGCTCCTCCTCTACCCCAGCGCCAACCGCGATTCCCAGGTCTTCGACGACCCGTTCACGTTCGACATCACCCGCGCTCCGAACCCGCACCTGGCCTTCGGCCTCGGCACCCACTTCTGCCTGGGCAGCTCGCTCGCCCGGCTGGAACTGACGTCGATTTTGACCGCGCTGCTCGACCGCTTCCCCGACCTTCACCTGCGCGACGAGACCGAGCCCGCCCTGCGTCCGGCGATCTTCGTCAGCGGCTACGAGGAACTGCCCGTCCGCTTCACGCCGACCGCCCCGGCGCGCGCCTGACCGTCTCGATAGCCGACGCGATCCGGACACTCAATTCGCCGTCGTCGGCGCGCACGAGCCCGGCGAGGACGTTCACGGCGAAACGGCTCGCGATCTCCTCGACCGACTGCGGGCCGTCGGGCCGGTACCAGGTCCAGGCGTAGTTGCACATGCCGAAGATCTGCAGCGCCGACATCCGGGCATCCGCGGTGTGCAGTACCCCCCGCTGCACACCGTCGCGCAGTATCCCGACGACGATCTCGGTGTACCCGGTGCGCTGCTGCCGGACGTAGTCGTTCAGCTCGCCGTCGAAGTACCGGACCAGCTCGCGCAGGCAGGCCAGGCTGGCCGCCCGGTCGTCCCGGTGCGCGGCGAGCAGCGCGTAGATCATCGCGACCAGCCGTTCGACCGGGTCGCTCAGCTCGGCCAGCACGAACTCGGCCTCGGCGAACCGCCGCCCGAAGTACGCGACGTGCACCTCCCCGAGCAGCGCCTCCTTGCTGCGGAAGTGGTGCACGATCGTGCCTTTGCTCAGCCCGAGTTCGGCCGCGACGTCGCCCAGGCTCGTGTCCGCGTACCCGCGCGCGGCCACGTGCTCGGCGAAGACCTGCAGGATCGCGTCGCGCGAGTTCTTCCGGGCCATGCGACACATCCTACGGCCCCTTGCTGACCGTACGGGCGGTCAGTTACGGTCCGAGGGTGACGACACTCGGCACGAGAATCGACGCGGGCAGTGACCAGTTCGCCCGCAACGCCGAGGGACATCGGGCACTCGTCGCCGATCTGAACGCCCAGCTGGCGACGGCCCGGCTCGGTGGCCCGGAGAAGTCCCGGATCCGGCACGTGGAGCGCGGCAAGCTGCTCCCCCGCGACCGCATCGACACGCTCGTCGACCCGTCGTCGCCGTTCCTGGAGCTCTCGCCGCTGGCCGCGCACGACCTGTACGGCGGCGACGCTCCGGCGGCCGGGATCGTCACCGGCGTCGGCCGGGTCTCCGGCCGGGAGTGCGTGATCGTCGCGAACGACGCCACGGTCAAAGGCGGCACCTACTACCCGATGACCGTGAAGAAGCACCTCCGCGCCCAGGAGGTCGCCCTGCACAACCGGCTGCCGTGCCTCTACCTGGTGGATTCCGGGGGCGCGTTCCTGCCGAGACAGGACGAGGTGTTCCCCGACCGCGACCACTTCGGCCGGATCTTCTACAACCAGGCCCAGCTCTCGTCGAAGGGCATTCCGCAGATCGCCGCCGTGCTCGGCTCCTGCACGGCCGGCGGGGCCTACGTCCCCGCGATGTCCGACGAGGCGGTCATCGTCCGCAATCAGGGGACGATCTTCCTGGGTGGGCCGCCGTTGGTGAAGGCGGCCACCGGTGAGGTGGTGACCGCCGAGGAACTCGGCGGTGGTGACCTGCACGCGCGCACCTCCGGCGTCGTCGACCACCTGGCCGACGACGACGCGGACGCGCTGCGCACCGTGCGCTCGATAGTGTCGACGTTCGGGCCGCGGGTCTCGCCGCCCTGGGAACGGATTCCGGTCGAAGAACCGGTCGTCGACCCGGCCGAGCTCTACGGCGCGGTCCCGACCGACCCGCGGATCCCCTACGACGTCCGGGAGGTCGTCGCCCGGGTCGTGGACGGCTCCCGGTTCGAGGAGTTCAAGCCGGACTACGGGTCGACGCTGGTCACCGGGTTCGCGCACGTCTTCGGGCACCCGGTCGGGATCGTCGCGAACAACGGCGTGCTGTTCTCCGAGTCGGCGATGAAGGGGGCCCACTTCATCGAGCTGTGCGACCAGCGCGGGATCCCGCTGGTGTTCCTGCAGAACATCACCGGGTTCATGGTCGGGCGGGAGTACGAGGCCGGGGGCATCGCCAAGCACGGCGCGAAGATGGTGACCGCGGTGGCGACGACCCGGGTGCCCAAGCTCACGGTCGTGATCGGCGGGTCGTTCGGCGCCGGGAACTACGCGATGTGCGGCCGGGCCTACGCGCCCCGATTCCTGTTCATGTGGCCGAACGCGCGGATCTCGGTGATGGGCGGCGAGCAGGCCGCGACCGTGCTCGGCACCGTGGGGTCCGCCGACCCGGCGGCGATCCGGGAGCAGTACGAGACCCAGGGGCACCCGTACTACTCGACCGCCCGGCTCTGGGACGACGGGGTCATCGATCCGGCCGACACCCGCATGGTGCTGGGCCTCTCGTTGTCGGTCGCCGCCAACGCGCCGCTGGCGGACCCCGCCTTCGGCGTCTTCCGGATGTGAGGGGCCCGATGTTCTCCACGGTGCTCGTGGCCAACCGAGGTGAGATCGCCGTGCGCGTGCTGCGCACGCTCCGGCGGTCGGGGATCCGCTCGGTCGCGGTCTACTCCGACGCCGATCTCGACGCTCCCCATGTGGACGCCGCTGACGTGGCCGTTCGTCTGGGGCCGGCACCGGCGGCCGAGTCGTACCTGTCGATTCCCGCCTTGATCGCGGCGGCCCGGAGTACCGGAGCGGACGCGATCCACCCGGGGTACGGCTTCCTGTCCGAGAACACCGAGTTCGCGGCCGCGTGCGAGGCGGCCGGGATCGTGTTCATCGGGCCGCCGGCGTCGGCGATCGAGGCCATGGGCGACAAGATCCGGGCCAAGCAGACCGTGTCGAAGGCGGGCGTCCCGGTGGTGCCGGGGTCGGACGGCTCCGGGCTGTCCGACGCGGAGCTGGCGTCGGCGGTGGAGTCGATCGGTTATCCGGTGCTGCTCAAGCCGTCGGCCGGTGGCGGCGGCAAGGGCATGCGCGAGGTGCACCGGGCGGCCGATCTGGCCGGCGCGCTCGCGAGTGCCCGGCGCGAGGCGACGAGCTCCTTCGGAGACGACACGCTGCTGGTCGAGCGGCTGGTGACGACCCCCCGGCACATCGAGATTCAGGTGCTGGCCGACCGGCACGGCAACGTGGTCCACCTGGGCGAGCGGGAATGCTCGCTGCAGCGGCGGCACCAGAAGATCGTCGAGGAGGCGCCGTCGCCGTTGCTGTCGGCCTCCCAGCGCAAAGCCATGGGCGCGGCCGCCTGCGACGCGGCCCGGTCGTGCGGGTACGTCGGCGCGGGCACGGTGGAGTTCATCGTCGCCGGAGACCGGCCCGACAACTGGTTCTTCATGGAGATGAACACCCGCCTCCAGGTCGAGCACCCGGTGACCGAGGAGGTCTACGGCGTCGACCTGGTCGAACTGCAGCTGCGGATCGCGGCCGGCGAGCCGTCGCCCTGGCCCGCGGTTCTCGAGCCGCGGGGGCACGCGGTCGAGGTGCGGGTGTACGCCGAGGACCCGTCGGCCGGGTTCCTGCCGACCGGCGGACGCGTGCTCGCTCTGCGATCGCCGGCCGGCGTCCGGGTGGACTCGGGGATCGCCGCGGGCAGCGTGGTGGGGTCGGACTACGACCCGATGCTGGCGAAGATCATCGCGTCCGGGTCGTCGCGGGCCGAGGCGCTGCGACGCCTGGACGCGGCCCTGGCCGACACCGTGCTGCTCGGCCTGGGCACGAACGTCGGGTTCCTGCGGGCGCTGCTGGCCGATCCGGACGTGCGGGCCGGAAACCTCGACACGGGCCTGGTGGGGAGGCGTCTCACCGAGCTGACCGCGGTGAGCGTCCCGGAGGACGTCCTCGGAGTCGTCACCGGGGTGGCGCTGCTCGACCTGGAGCCGGACGATCGCGCGGCGGCCGACCCGTTCGACCTGCCGGGCGGCTGGCGTCTGGGCGACCGCGCCTGGGCCACCCGCCGCCTCACCGCGTCCGGCGCCGATCCGGTCGAGGTCCGCTACCGGGGCCGTGCGTCGGACGCCGAACTGGTCCTCGACGGCGGCCGTCCGACCCGGACGAACACGGTCGCGGGCGCCGAGGGGCGGGTGCGGCACACGCAGGACGGGGTGACCCGGTCGTACGTGGTCGCGCGGGACGACGCCGGGGTGCTGTGGGTCAGCCGCGACGGGTACGCCTGGGCCGTCCGCGACCGCGAGGCGCTCGACGCGGATGCCGCCGCGACGGCCGGATCCGGCGGCCCGGTGCTCTCGCCGATGCCCGGCACCGTGACCGTGGTGGCGGTCAGCGAGGGTGAGCGGGTCACCGCCGGCCAGACGCTCGCGGTGGTCGAGGCGATGAAGATGGAGCACGTCCTGACCGCCCCGGTCGACGGCGTCGTGGTCGACCTCCGGGCCCGCCCGGGCGCGACGGTAGCGAAGGACGCCCCGCTGCTCACTCTGGAGACGTCGGCCTAGAACAGGTCGGCGAGGCGGACGTCGGCCAGGGTCGGGAGTCGCAGGTCGGCGTCGGCGAAGTCGTGACCGACGGTCACCGGGCCGGGGACCGCGACGCAGCGGAGGCCGGCCGCGCGAGCGGCGGCGACGCCGGTCGCGGAGTCCTCGATCGCGACCGTCGCGTCCGGGGACACGCGCAGGCGGGCCAGCGCGGTCAGGTACAGGTCGGGGGCGGGTTTCTTCCGCTCGGCGTCGTCGCGGGAGACGATGGTGGCGAACGAGTCCAGGAGCCCGGCTCGCCGCAGGTGCGGCCGCACCCAGTCGGCGCTCGCGCTCGACGCGACCGCGGTGGGGACGCCGGCCTCGGCCGCCTCGGCCAGCAGTTCGCGCACGCCCGGCAGCACCGGGAGCTCCGCACTGGACTCGCGCAGCCGGGCCCGGACCCGCACCGCGAACTCGCCGGGGTGGACGGCGGGCCCGAGGAGGGCCAGGACCCGCTCGGGGGCGAGGCTCGTCGAGCCGACCGCGGCCGCGAACGCGACCTCGTCGAACGGGAGCCGGAGGGCACCGCACTCGTCACGCCAGGCCCGGACGACCGCGGACTCGGTGTCCATGATGACGCCGTCGAAATCGAAGATCACTGCACGCTTCGGCACGCCTACCGGCTGCATATGAACCTGTCGCAATCCCGCCGCAATGTCGTCAACGAACCGTATTCTACGCAACGGTCGCGAAACAGAGTTCGCGACTTGATCGACGAGCAAGGAGAACGGGGATGGACATCGGCCTGGTCGGATTAGGAAGAATGGGCGGCGGCATCGCACGCCACTGGCTCCGGAACGGACACCGCGTCGTCGGATACGACCTCACCCCCTCGATCGTGGCGTCCCTCGTGGACGACGGTCTGGAGGCGGCGGACGATCTGACCGATCTCGTGTCGCGTCTCGACGGCCGGCGCGTGATCTGGACGATGCTGCCGGCCGGGCAACCCACCCGGGAGGTCACCGCGTTCTTCGAGGACGCCCTCGCGGCCGGTGACGTGCTGATCGACGGCGGCAACACGAACTACCACGAGACCGTGGCCCGGGCCGAGCGGTGCGCTGCCCGCGAGGTGCGTTTCCTGGACGTCGGGACGTCGTCGGGGCTGCTCGGGCGGGATCTCGGCTACTGCCTGATGGTCGGCGGTGACCGCGACCTGGCGCTCGAGTTCCTGCCGCTGCTGGAGCAGATCGCGCCCGACGGCGGCTGCCGGTACGTCGGGCCGTCCGGGTCCGGGCACTACGTCAAGATGGTCCACAACGGGATCGAGTACGGGCTTCTCGAGGCATACGCGGAGGGCTTCGAGGTGCTGCGGGCGAGCGATTTCGACCTGGACCTGGCCGAGATCGCCGAGTTGTGGCGGCACAACAGCCTGGTCACGTCCCGGCTGCTGGATCTGCTGTCGACGAAGCTGAGCGCGGATCCGGAGCTGTCGAAGTTCGGGGACTACGTGGAGGATCTGGGCACCGGGCGGTGGACGGTCCTCGAAGCCATCGCGCGGGACGTCCCGGCGCCGGCGATCACGGCCGCGCTGCTGACGCGGATCCGGTCCCGGCAGGACAAGTCGTTCGGCGGCCAGGTGCTCTCGGCGCTGCGGGAGGAGTTCGGCGGTCACGTCGTGACCCGCCCGGGCGGCCCGATCGCCTGACCGACCGGTGCGCCCCGCTGCGTCGGGGCGCACCGCCGTCTTCCGAGGAGTGTTCCGTGATGTCGTTGATCAGGCCACCGCGGCTTCAGCCCGGCGACCGGGTCGGGGTGATCGCCACCAGCAACGCGGTCGCCCTGGGGCGGCTCGAACGAGGCTGCGAGCGGCTGCGGGCGGCCGGGCTGGACGTCGTCCTCGGCGAGCACGTGCTCGCGCAGCACGGCCCGTACGCGGGCACCGACGAGCAGCGGGCCGCCGACCTCACCGCGGCCTGGTGCGACGACAGTATCCGGGCGGTGTTCTGCGCCCGCGGCGGCTACGGCGCCCTCCGGTTCCTCGACCGGCTGGATCCGGCGGTGTTCGCCGGAGCCCGGCCGAAACCGCTGGTCGGGTTCAGCGACATCACGGCCGTGCAGCGCTGGCTGGCCCGGCACGCGAACGTCGTCACGTTCTACGGGCCGATGGTGGCGAGCGAGACGTTCGTCTCCGCGGCCGGCGCGCCGTGGGCGGACGCGATGCTCCGGACGCTTTTCGCGCCCGGCGAGGCTCTGGAGTTGGGCTCCCCCGGTGCTCGCGCGCTCGTGGCCGGCGCGGCGACCGGCCCGGTCGTCGGCGGCAACCTCAACCTGCTGGCGTCGCTGCTCGGCACCCCCGAGGGCGGATCGGCGGCCGGGGCGATCGTGCTGCTGGAGGACGTCAACAAGGAGTCGCACCGGCTGGATCGGCTGTTCACCCAGCTCCTGCGGGCCGGCTGGTTCGACGGGGCGCTCGGCGTCGTCGTCGGGACCTGGGAGGGCTGCGACCCGGACGCCGACGACGTCCTGCGGGAACGGCTGGGCCCGCTGGGCGTCCCGATCCTGACCGGGTTCGACGTCGGTCACGGCGCCCGTCAGCTCACGGTGCCGCTCGGCGTGACGGCGACGCTCGACACCGCGGCCCGGACGCTCACCTACACGGAGCCGGCGCTGGCGTGACCTCCTGCTGCACGGCGTCGAGCACGCGCTGGGCCTCGTCGGTGGAGACGACGGCCGGATCCCAGGTCAGGCGCAGCGTGAACCGTCCGGCGGTGTGCCGGACGTCGAGGGTCAGGTCGAACTTGGCCTGCCCCGGCGGCAGGTCGACCTCGCGCGCGCCGGCCAGGCCGAGGACGTAGCCCTCGTCGGCGGCGTAGTAAAGGCTCGGGAACGACTCCGGAACCTCCCGGACGCGCCGGAGCCGCCGGACGAGCGCGGGCAGCGGCACGAGCGGCCGATCGAGGGCCTCCGGGAGCGGGTCGTCCGAGATCAGGAGCCGGGTGTCGACCAGGTACCCGGCGACCGCGCCGGCGTCGACGGCCCGGGCCCGGCCGTCGGCACAGCCGAGGACGAACGACGTCAGCCCGAACGTCCGGGCGAGCGCGCTCCGGTAGGCGTCGAGCAGGCGGACGAACGGCGACGCGCCACCCGGGGTGCGCAGCGCGGCCGACGCGGCCCGGCTGAGCTCGGCCCGGAGGTACCCGGCGGTCGCGGCCCGGAGGTGGCCGGCGTCGGCGGGCCGGGAGCGGTCGCGGTCGGACCGCAGGCCGAGCGTGATACCGCCGGAAGCCAAGCGGGCGACCAGGCTCTCGACGGCGTCCACGGACTGCTCGGTGCCGGCCCGCGCGGTCGCCCGGACGGTGGCGTCGCAGATCGTCGAGGCGGCGGGGGCGGGGCGGTAGTCCGGGTCGGCGTAGGCGCGGGCCAGGTCGGTGAGGAAGAGACGGAGCGACCAGCCGTCGATGACCAGGTGGTGCCAGACCAGGACGAGGAGCCCGTGATCGGGCGGATAGGTGATCCAGGCCGTGCGCAGGAGCGGGCCGGCCGCGAGGTCCATCGGACGGCGGGCCGGCACCGTGGCGGCCTCGATCGCCGCCTGCCGGTCGGGCACGGAGTAGCGCTCGTCGAGCCCGCCCGACGCGCCCGGGGGCGGGAGGCTCAGGACCACCTCGTCGCCGGTGTCGTGCACGGTGGCCCGGAAGGCCGGGTGGGCGCCGGTGGCTCGAGCGAGAGCGGCGGCGAGGCGGTCGGGGTCGGCGCCGGGGAGGTCGACGCAGTACGTCTCCAGATAGCGGGTCGAGCCCGGATCCAGCTGGTCGTGCATCCAGACGCCGAGCTGCGCCGGGGTGAGCGGGGCCTCGGTGCGGCCGGTGATCCCGTCGTCGCCGGGCTCGGTGGCGGGCGGGTAGGTGCTCAGCGCGTCGGCCAGGTCGCCCAGCGTCCGGGCGGTGAGGAGCTCGTGGGCCGTCACCGCCCGGCCCGACGCCTGGCTGAGGGCGACCGCGGCCGACACGGCGGTGAGCGAGGTGCCGCCGGATTCCAGGAACCCGTGGGCCGGGTCCGGGAAGTCGCCGAGCGCGCCCCCGACGGCCGCGTTCACCGCGCGCCAGGCGTCGTCGGTGCGGGTGTGGACGGTGGGCGGGGCCGGCGCCGCGAGCCGGGCCAGCGCGGTGTGGTCGGTCTTGCCGTTCGCGGTCTGGGGCAGCGCCTCGAGCGCGACGATCACCGAGGGAACGGCGGCCGCCGGCAGGACGCCGAGGAGCGCCCGCCGCACGCCCACCGGATCGACGACGTCGCCGCGGGCCGGGACCAGGTACGCGGCCAGCGCGCCGTCTCGCGGGGCCACGACGACCTCACGGACCGGCACGGCCTCCCGGATCGCGGCCTCGACCTCGCCCGCCTCGATGCGGACGCCCCGGATCTTGAGCTGGCGATCCCGGCGCCCCTCGAAGACCAGCGTGCCGTCGGGGAGAACACGGGCCAGGTCGCCGGTGCGGTAGGCCCGGCGTCCGTCGGGGAGGGGCCGGAAGCGGCCGTCCGGGTCGCCGCCCAGATAGCCGCGGCCGACGTTGACGCCCGCGACGACGATCTCCCCGGACCCCGTCCCGTTCTCGTCGTCGAGGTGGAGCGTGACGCCTCGGGTGGCCGTGCCGATCGGCGTGCGGTCGGACGGATGCCCGCCGGTGCGGGGCACGAGGTAGCGCGCGCAGTAGATCGTCGCCTCGGCCGGGCCGTAGCCGTTGACGATCCGGAGCCCGTCGCGCAGCCGCAGCAGCTCCTGCAGGAGGCCGAGCGGGATCGGCTCGACCCCGACCAGCAGCCGGGCCAGGCCCGGCACCAGGCCCGGGTCGGCGGCCAGCGCGTCGCGGAACCCGGTCAGGAGCCCGGGCGGAACGTAGGCACTGTGGACGCCCCGGGCGTGCAGGAACCCGGCGAAGCTCGCCGCGTCGATACGGGCCTCCGGCGGGACGATCGCCACCGTGCCGCCGCGCCGGAGCGGTGACCAGCACTCCCACAGCGAGACGTCGAACGTCGGGCTGGTCCACCAGGACCCGGTGTAGGGGATTTCGACCGGTGCGAGTTCGTCGAGGTCTTCCAGAACGTTCAGCAGGCTCCGGTGCTCGATCTCGACCGCCTTCGGGGTGCCGGTCGAGCCCGAGGTGCTGATCACGTAGGCGACGTCGTCCAGCGCCGGCCGGTCGAACTCCGGGGCGCCGGTGGCCTCGACGGCGGCCGTCACGGTCGTGCGGGGCGCGCAGGCGTCGAGGATCTGGTCGATGCGGCGCGGCGGCAGCGCCGGGTCGATCGGGACGTACGCGGCCCGGCGGCCGAACGCGGCCAGCGCCGCCGCGACCAGATCCGCGCCGGGCGGCAGGACGACCCCCACCCGATCGCCGGGCCGCACGCCCCGGCGGCGGAAGTCGTCGGCGAAGCCCGCGGCCGCGGCGACCAGGGCGCCGTAGGTGGTCGACCGGGCGGGCTCGACGACCGCCACCCGGCCCGGCTCGGCCCGGGCGGTCGCCAGCACCGCGGCGAGGAGCTCAGACACCGTGCACGGCTCCGGACAGCGCATGCAGACCGCGGACGATCTCATTCGCGACGCGCTCGATCGTCTCCCGGCGGTAGAGCTCGGTGCGGTACGTCAGCACGCATCGCACCGACGGCCCGGCGTCCCAGACGTCGAGGCGCACGTCCCGGTTGCTGTGCCGCTCACCGCCCGGCACCGGCAGCAGGGTCGCGTCCAGGCCGTCGAAGCGGAGCTCGGTCTCCCGGGCCGCGTTGATCGAGAACCTCAGCCCGAACCCCTGGTCGGACCGCAGCTCGGGCAGCAGAGCCTTGTAGTGGATGCCGGAGTACTCCTCGACCACCGGGAAGTCGCGGGCCACCCCGAGGCACACCTCGGCGACGCTGCGCGGCGCGCGCAGGTCGAACCGGAGCGGCGCGGTGTGGGTCAGCTCGCCGACGACCGACTCCAGCCGGACGGTGCTGCGCTGCCCCACCGACACCCCGACCAGCAGGTCGTCCACCCCGGACACCTCGGCCAGGGCCAGCGCGAACACGCTCACCAGCACCGCGAACCGGGTGACGCGATGCTCGTCGGTGAACGCGGTCAGCAGCGCGGACGCGTTCTTCGGCAGGCTGAACGGCACCGCGGCGGCGTCGTAGGTCGGCGACTCCGGCCGCGGCCGCTCGGCCGGGAGCTCCCGGAACGGGTAGCCGCGCAGGTACCCACGCCAGAACGCGAGGTGCTCGGCCGTCGCGGCCGGGGTCTTGCGGGCCTCCTCCTGGGCGACGTACTCGCGGTACGGCACCGGCGGCGGCACCTCGCGGCCGGAGTAGGCCGCGGCCAGGTCGTGCAGCAGCACCGGCCCGGACTGGCCGTCGAAGAACAGGTGGTGGGTGACGATCGCCAGCACGCTCTCGTCGGGGCCGAGACGGTGGAGCGCGACCCGGAACGGCCGCTCCCGGGTGACGTCGAACGGGCGCAGCTCGGCGGTGTTCGGCACGTCGTCGAGCGACCGGACGTCGACGACCGGCAGGTCGACCGGCGCGGGCGGATGGACCAGCTGCGCGTCGGGGCCGATCGTGCTCCGCAGCGCCTCGTGGCGCGCGGCCACCGTCGTGGCCGCGTTACGCAGCGCGGCGACGACCACCGGGCCGCGCAGGTGGACGAGCTGGAGCATCTCGGCGTCGGCCCCGCCGTCCTCGAGGATCGCCAGCAGGCTCCGCTGGGCGTCCGACAGCGGGACGGTCGTCGTCTCCGGCACGGCGATCGGCGGCGCTGCGCCGGACGCCGTGAGCGAGGCCGCGAACTCGTGCAGCACCGGGGTGGCCAGCAGCGTCCGCAGCGACGTCGAGTACCCGTGGACGTCCCGGAGCCGGGCGACGATCCGGGTGCCGCTGAGCGAGTCGCCGCCCTCGGCGAAGAAGTCGGTGTCCCGGCCGACCGGGGTCTTTAGCACCGCGGCCCACACCTCGGCGACCGTGCGTTCCCGGGCGTCCCGGGGTTCCTCGCCGGTCGGCAGGGCCGCGCGGTCGATCTTCCCGTTCACGGTGAGCGGGATCGCCGGCACGACGTCGACGCGGCCCGGCACCATCGCCGCGGGCAGCACGCCGGCCAGCTGCTCCCGCACCGACTCGGCCGCCCCGACCACGTAGGCCACGAGACGCCCGTCGTGCAGCGCGACCGCGGCCTGCCGGACGCCGGGCAGCGCCAGCAGGGCGCGTTCGATCTCCGCGAGCTCGATCCGGTGGCCCCGGATCTTCACCTGACGATCGAGGCGGCCGAGGAAGTGCAGCTCGCCGCCGTCGTCCCAGGCCGCGCGGTCTCCGCTCCGGTACCACCGGCCGGGCTCGCCCCAGGGCGCCGGCCCGAACCCCGGCTGGTCGCCCAGGTAGCCGCGGGCGACGCCGGGCCCGCCGATCCACAGCTCACCGGCCACACCCGGGGACGCGACGACCCGTCCGTCGTCGTCGACCACGCGCAGCAGTGCCCCGGCGGCCGGCCGGCCGATCGGCGGTAAGCCGTCACGGGCGTACGACCGGAGGTCACCGGTGGCCGTGACCAGCACCGTCGCCTCCGAGGGCCCGTACGCGTTGACGACCGCGGCCGGGAAGTCGCGGTCGGGCCAGACCCGCAGCACGTCGCCGCCCAGACGCAGGCCCCGCAGCGTCGACGGGCGGCGGCCGAGCGTCAGCAGGGCCTCGCCGACCGGCGTCGGCAGCACGCCCTGGGTGATGCGCTCGGCGTCGAGCCGGGCCAGCAGCTCGTCCGGGTCGCGGACGGCCTCGTCGGGGAACGGGACCAGCGTGGCCCCGGCCGCCAGCGTGCCCCAGATGTCGAGGATCGACGCGTCGAACCCCGGGCCGGTCGTGAACACCACCCGATCGGCGGGCGTGAGCCCGTACTCGGCGACGTACCAAGCGATGAGGTTGGCCAGGTTGTCGTGCCCGACCGCCACGCTCTTCGGCTCACCCGTCGACCCCGACGTCGAGATGACGTAGGCCAGGCCGTCGGCGGCGCGCGGCGAAGCGTCCGGACAGGAGTAAGAGGCGGGCAGCACGCGGGAGGTTTGGGCGCTGCGCAGCGCGGACTCGATCCGCGCCGGCGGGAGCGCCGGATCCAGCGGCAGGAAGGCCGCACCGGCGAGCCAGACGCCCAGCTCCGCGGCCACCAGCTCGGGGCCGCGCGGGAACACCAGACCGACGATCTCGCCGGGCCGGACCGCAGCCGCGTAGCGGCGCGCGCGCCGGACCAGCTCGGCGTAGGTGACCTCACCGACCGCGGCCGAATCCGGCGCGACCTCGGCTCTTCGGATCACCCGCTCGGGAACGCTCTCCATGACCCCACTCCCTACTCCGCCGCTACGACGATTTCCTCCGCCCGGGTCCGCGACCCCCACCGCGCGACCGGCCCGATCAGCAACCCGAGCACCAGGAAGATCCCGCCGACGATCGCCCAGCCGGGCATTCCCCACCCCAGCACCACCGAGGTGGCCAGAATCGGCCCCACGATCCCCTCGACCGACACTCCGAGGGAGAAAACGCCCTGGTACTGGCCCATCAACGCGTCCGGAGCGAGCCCGTAGCTCAGCCCCCACGACGCGGCCCCGGTCCACAGCTCCCCGAGCGTGAGCAGCACGACCCCGGCCACCAGCAGGGCCACCGCGATTGCGGCCCCGGCCGAGGCGGCCGACCCCAGCAGCAGGCAGGCCGGCACCAGGACCAGCGCCCCCAGCCGACCGGCCCGCGCCGCTCCCGGCACCGACTCCGCGCCCCCGCTCAACCGCACCTGCAGCACGACCGCGAGCACGGTGTTCAGCGCGACCAGCACCCCCACCAGCGCCGCCGGGGCCGACGTCGACCGCACGATCCACAGCGGGAGCGCGATGACCAGCAGGCTGTGGTGCAGCATCAGCAACCCCGACAGCAACGACGAGGCCAGGTAGGCGGGGTCACGCACCGCGACCCACCCCGGGGAGCCGGGCGAGGCTCCGGCCGACCGCGGGATCGCGGCCACGCACACGGCGGCGACCGCGCAGCTCACGACGTACGCACCGAGCAGCGCCAGGTAGGCCGGCCGGGTGTCGAGCTGCAGCGGGACCGCGGCCGCCAACGCGCCCAGCGCGGCCCCGGTGTTGAACACCGCGCGCTGCTGCGCTTTGAAGCGCACCCGTCCGTCGCTCCCGGCCACCCGGCTCACGAGGACGCTGCGCGCGACCCAGCACCCGCGGTCGACGAACGTCACCGCGGTCAGCACGACGACGAACATCGGCGCCGACCGCACGAACGCGTAGCCCACGAGCAGCACGGCCTGGACGACGAACAGCCACAGCGTCAGCGTCCGCGGGTCGATCGAGTCGCACAGCCGGCCGAACAGCAGCGGGCCGGCCAGCGCGACGACCCCGGCGACGGCCAGCCCGGCCCCGACGACCTTCGGGTCCAGGTGCACGAACCGCACGAAGAACAGGCCGCTCGCGGTGACGAACGCGGCGAAGCCGAACGAACTGACCAGCGTGGCCAACGTCAGCGCGCGTTCCGGCCCGGACGCCGGCCAGAGTTCTCTCATCGCCCCCAGACTGCGGGAGCGGCCTTGCGGAAAGCTTGTGCGGTCAGGGCTTGTGGGCGACCGCCCCGTCGGCGGCGATGTCGGCGGCCGAGGGACGCGGGCCGGTCTCGTCCTCGGCGCGCCACTCGGAGATCGACACCAGGCCGGGTGGAACCAGCTCGAGCCCCTCGAAGTACCGCGCCACCTCGGCGCGGGACCGCATCTCGAACGGCACCCGGCCGACGTCGGTGAGCCCCTCGGCCTGCTGCTTGGGCAGGTAGTCGTCGACCGCGTGGGTGACCGCGAGGAAGCTGCCCGGCGGCAGCGCGTCGACCAGCGTCCGGACGTGCTCGTAGGGTTGGTCGCTGTCTTTCATGAAGTGCAGCAGCGCGATCAGCATCAGCCCGATCGGCTGGGAGAAGTCGAGGATCTCGCGGGCCTGGGACAGGATCGTCTCCGGATCCCGGAAGTCGGCCTGCAGGTAGGCCGTGGCCCCGGCGTCGGTGCTGGTCAGCAACGCGCGGGCGTGGACGAGGACGATCGGGTCGTTGTCGACGTAGACGATCCGCGCGTCGGGCGTGAGCGACTGGGCGACCTCGTGCGTGTTGTTCGCGGTCGGGATGCCGGTGCCGATGTCGAGGAACTGCCGGATCCCGGCCTCGCGGGCCAGGTACGTGACCGCACGGCGGAGGAACTTCCGGTTCTCGACCGCCCACAGCTTGATCGTCGGGAACGCGGCGATCACCGCGTCGCCGGACTCGCGGTCGGCCGCGAAGTTGTCCTTCCCGCCGAGCCAGTAGTCGTACCGCCGGGCCGGGTGGGGCACCGAGGTGTCGATCGACAGGCCGTCCGTCATGGCGCCCACCCTAGTGCTCACGCTGAGCGACGGTCATCCGGCTCCCCTGTGGACGACCTCTTGCCCCCGGCAACGAGTTGGTATAGACCTGCGTCGTCGCGCGTGAGGTACCGGTTGACGAGGAGTGACCCGTGGCTGGTGAGGGTCCGCGGCTCGGCCGCGAATTGAGCATCTGGGAGGCCGTCGGAATCTCCGTCGCCCTCATGGCGCCGTCGATGGCGGCGAACATCAATCCACAAGGCATGGTGGGCAGCGTCGGGCGGGCCGTGCCGCTCACGTTCGCGCTGGCCACCGTCGGCGTCCTGCTCGTCGCGTACACGTTCGTGCGCCTGACTCAGAAGTTCCACCACTCGGGGTCCGTGTACGGCTTCGTCGGGGCGACGCTGGGCGCGCGCCCGGGTGTCGTCGCCGGTTGGGGCCTGCTCGGGACATATCTCTTCTACGCCGTGGTCACGTCCACGGCGTCGGCCCGGTTCCTCGTGTCGTTCCTCGACGGCACCGGTCTCTGGGACTCGCCGCCGGACTGGATCGTGCTGCCTCTCGTCGGCCTGGTGCTGCTGGGCGTGCTCTGGCTGACGATCTCGCCGATCCGGCTCGGCACCCGCGTGCTGCTGATCGTCGAGGCGTCGACGGTCGCGCTGATCCTGATCGTCGCGGTCGTCGTGCTGGTGAAGGTGAGCGGCGACGGCAAGTTCACGACGTCGCCGTTCACGGTGGCGCCGGGCACCGACACCAGCGCGCTGTTCCTCGGCGTCGTGTTCGGGTTCCTGTCGTTCGCCGGTTTCGAGGCGGCGGCCACGCTGGGTGAGGAGACCCGGCAGCCGCGCCGGGACATCCCGCGGGCGATCCTCGGCACCGCGATCTTCGGTGGCGTCTACTTCGTGTTCGTCACCTGGGTCGAGGTGATGGGCTTCGGCACCTCGTCCGACGGGCTGGCCGCGTTCGGATCCTCCGGATCCCTCTTCGGCGACCTGGGAACCCGGTACGTCGGGGCCTGGCTCGGCGACCTCATCAGCCTCGGCGCGGCGATCAGCGCGTTCGGGTGCGCGCTCGCCTGCGCCGTCGGCGCGTCGCGCCTGCTGTTCGCGATGGCTCGGGACGGTCTGGCGCCCGCCCCTCTCGCCCGGGTCTCTCCGGTGAGGCGGACGCCTATCGGCGCGGCAGTGGGGGTCGTGCTGGCGGCCGCGGTGATCGAGGTGCTGCTGTGGCTGGTCTACCGGGACGGGTCCGACACGTCGCTCGCGGTCTTCGTCGCGGCCGGGGTGATCGGTACGTTGGTGCTGCTCGTGGTGTATGTCCTGGCTTCGGTGGGAGTGATCCGATTGCTGTTCGTCGGCCGTGACCCGCGCGTGCGGACGTGGGAGGTGATCATCCCGGTCGCCGGGCTGATCGTGCTGGGCTACACGCTCTACCGCAACGTGATCCCGCTGCCCGAGGGCAAGAGCCTGGTGGCACCGGCGGTGGCCGCGGTCTGGCTGCTGGTCGGGCTGGTGGCCGTGCTGGCCGCCCCGCGTCTGACCCGGCGGGCCGGTGCGGCGCTGACCGCCGACGAGGGCCTCACGGCGGCGAAGGAGCGGGTGTGACATCGGCGAGCCCGGCCCCCGATGACCGGGCTCGGGCGCAGCAGATCGCACACGAGCTGCCGTCGCTGGGGGTGCACGGCGTCGCGCTGACCTACGTCGACACCGCGGGCATCACCCGGGTGAAGGCGGTGCCGGTCTCGGCGCTGGGCTCGGCGGTGCGGTGGGGCGTCGGCATGTCCCCGGTGTTCGACCTGTTCCTGGCCGACGACTCGATCGTCGGCACCGACAAGCAGGGCGGCCCCGATGGCGACCTGCGGCTCTACCCGGACCTCGACCAGCTGACCGTGCTGGCCGCCCAGCCCGGCTGGGCCTGGGCGCCGGTCGACCGGCTGACCCAGGAGGGCGTCCCGCACGTCAACTGCTCGCGGTCGCTGCTGCGCCGGGTCGTCGACGAGGCGGCCGGGCGCGGGCTGTCGATCCGGGCCGCGGTCGAGATCGAGTTCGTGCTCGACCGCGGGGACGGGCCGTCGTTCGAGCCCGCGTGTTCCGGGCCCGCGTACGGGATGACCCGGCTGGTCGAGCAGAGCGAGTTCTGCGCCGAGGTGCTCGCGGCGATGGCCGCCCAGGGCGTCGACGTCGACCAGGTCCATCCGGAGTACGCGCCGGGGCAGTTCGAGATCTCGGTCGGGGCCACCGATCCGGTGGCCGCGGCCGACCGGTCGGTGCTGGTCCGGCAGACGCTCCGGGCGCTGGCGCGCAAGTACGGCCTGCGGATCTCGTTCTCGCCGTCGGTGCTGGCCGGGGGCGTGGGCAACGGCGGCCACGTGCACCTCTCGCTGTGGCGGGGCGGCGCGAACCTGCACGGCACCGGTGACCGCCGGTACGGGATGACGCCGGACGCCGAGGCGTTCGCGGCCGGGATCCTGGAGGCGCTGCCCGCGCTGGCCGCGGTGAACACGCCCAGCCCGGCCAGCTTCCTGCGGCTGCAGCCGTCGCACTGGGCCGGCGTCTACGCCTGCTGGGGGCACGAGACCCGGGAGGCGGCACTGCGGGTCGTGACCGGGACGACCGGCGTACGCGAGCGGGCGTCGAA
The DNA here is from genome assembly GCF_006912135.1 of Cryptosporangium phraense. Lineage (NCBI taxonomy): Bacteria > Bacillati > Actinomycetota > Actinomycetes > Cryptosporangiales > Cryptosporangiaceae > Cryptosporangium > Cryptosporangium phraense. The sequence continues at coordinate 69,410 of NZ_VIRS01000015.1, forward strand.
CCTCGAGGTGAAGTGCGTCGACCTGGCCGCGAACCCGTACCTGGTGTTCGCCGGGCTGCTGTCGGCCGGGCTGGACGGCGTGGACCGGGGGCTCGAACTGCCCGAGGAGGTCACCGGGGATCCGTCGCGGTTCTCGGCGTCCGAGTTGGCGTCGCGCGGGATCACGCCGCTGCCGACCACGATGGACGCGTCCCTGGCCGCGTTCACGGCCGACGCGAAGCGCTGGGGCGACCTGCTCGCGGACGCGATCGTGGCGGTGCGCCGGGGCGAGGAGGCCCGGATGGAGGGGCGCTCGCCGGACGAGGTCGCCGAGGCCTACCGGTGGGTCTATTGAGTACGTATCCGCTGGTGGATCACCACTGCCACGGGGTGGTGACCCGGGACCTGGATCGCGCCGGGCTCGAGGCGCTGCTCAGCGAGGGTGGCGCGCCGGCCGACGGGGAGTCGAACTTCGACACGCCGCTCGGGCTGGCGATCCGGCGGCACTGTGCGCCGCTGCTCGATCTGCCGGTGCACGCGCCGGTGGCGGAGTATCTGGAGCGGCGGGCGTCGCTCGGGGCCGAGGAGGTGGCTCGGCGTTTTCTCGGGGCGACCGGGACGGCGCGGTATCTCGTCGACACCGGGTTCAACGCGTCGGGGCTGACGTCTCCGGCGGAGTTGGCGGTGCTGGGCGGGGGTTCGGCGTCGGAGATCGTGCGGTTGGAGTCGGTGGCCGAGGCGGTGGCGGCGGCCGGGGTCGAGCCGTCGGAGTTCGGGGACGTCTTCCGTTCCTCGCTCGCCCGGGTCGTGGCGGAGGTGGGGGCGGTCGGGGTGAAGTCGGTGGCGGCCTACCGGACCGGGTTCCGGCTCGACCCGTCGCCGCCGAGTCCGGCGGAGGTGTCGGCCGCGGCGGCGCGGTGGCTGTGGTCCCGTGGGGCTGGTGACGGCGGAGCCGCCGGAGCCGGCGGGGCTGATGGTGGCGGGGCCGGCGGAGCCGGCGGCGGCGGGGGCGGTGGCGGCGAAGCCGTCGGAGGCGGCGGGGGCGGGTGGCGGTTGGCCGAGCCGGTGTTGCAGCGGATGACGTTGGAGGCGGCGATCGAGCTCGGGCTGCCGATCCAGTTCCATGTGGGCTTCGGCGACAGCGACATCCGGATGACCGAGGTCGACCCGACGCTGCTGTCGGACTGGATCCGGCGCCACCGGGTGCCGGTGATGCTGCTGCACTGCTGGCCGTTCCAGCGCCAGGCGTCGTTCCTCGCCCACGTGTTCCCGAACGTCTACGTCGACGTCGGGCTGGCGCTGCACTACGTCGGGCCGCGGCGGGGCGTCGAGGTGCTCGCCGAGGTCGCCGAGGTGACCCCGTTCAGCCGACTGCTGTACTCGTCGGACGCGTACGGGGCGCCCGAGCTGTACGCGCTCGGTGCGCACGGCTTCAGGGTCGCACTGGAGGCCCTGCTGACCGATCGCGTCGAGAGTGGCGAGTGGTCGGCGTCCGACGCGGACCGGATCGGCCACCTGATCGCGCACGGCAACGCGGAACGCGTCTACCGGCTGTGACGGACCTCGCCACGGCCTGGCGGGCCGCCCTCGCCGCCGAGTTACCGGGCGCGGTCGCGCTGCGCCACCAGCTGCACGCGATGCCCCAGGTCTCGGGAGCGGAGGAGCCGACCGCCCGGCGGGTAGCCGCCGCGATCCTCGCCGGCCGGGCCGGCGGGGACGGCGCGGCCGACCTGGCCGACCCGGACGGCGCGGACGGCGCGGACGGCGGGGACGGCGGGGACGGCGGGGGTTCCCGGTCGTCGCCGGGCCGGGGCGCGTCGGCGGTCCGCCTGGAGACGATCGCCGGGACCGGGCGGTTGTTGCGGATCGGGCCGGACGGGCCGGCGGTCGGGCTCCGGGCCGAGATGGACGGGCTCCCGGTCGCGGAGGCGACCGGCGCGCCGTTCGCCGCGGTCAACGGCGCGATGCACGCCTGCGGTCACGACGTGCACCTCGCCGCGCTCGTCGCGGTCGTCCGCGCGGCCCGCCGCATCGACCTCCCGGCCGGTCTGGTCGCGGTGCTGCAGCCCCGCGAGGAGGTCGGCCCGACCGGCGCGGCCGACGTCGTCGCCTCCGGACGTCTGCTCGATCTGGACGTCCGGTCGCTGGTCGCCGCCCACGTGCAACCGCTGGTTCCGGCCGGGTGCGTCACCAGCGACCCCGGCCCCGTGAACGCGTCGGTCGACGAGATCGACATCGTCATCACCGGGCGGGGCGGCCACGGCGCCTACCCCCACCTGGCCGCCGACCCCGTGCCCGCGCTGTGCCGGACCGTGCTCGCCGTGCCGGAGGCGGCCCGCGCCGCGGTCGATCCGCTGCACCCGGTGGTGGTGACGATCCCGCAGCTCGCCGGCTCGGGAGCCCCCAACGTCCTGCCCGGCGTGGCGACCGCCTCGGGCACCGTGCGGGCCATGCGCGAGCCGGACCGGAAGCTGGTGCACGACCGGATCGGCCGCACCGTGCGCGCGATCGCCGAGGCGCACGGCTGCACCGGCGAGTACCGCATCCGGCGGGGTGAGCCCGCGCTGGTCAACGATGCGGCGCTCGCCGGGGCGTCCGCCTCGTGGTTGAGGACGTTCGGAGTGCCGTCGGCGAGCTTCGCGTCCTGCGGGTCCGACGACTTCGCCACCTACGGTCCGCAGGTGCCGATCCTGATGCACTTCGTCGGCACCGGAGAGGGCCCGGAGGGCCCGATGCTGCACGACGCGCGCTACCTGCCGGGAGACGGGACCGTGGAGCTGACCGCGCTGGCGCTGCTGGCCGGGTGGCTGGCCGGCTACGGGCTGATCGGGTCGTAGGGAGGGTCACGGTGGCGACGGCCGGGTTTCGCTACGGCGGGTGATGGGGTTCTGGCATGATCGTCGCCATGACGACGCCCGGCCTCCTGCGCGAGGTTCGTGCTGTCGTCTTCGCGCTGGTGTGTCTGAGCGTGTCGGTGCCGCTGCACACCTGGGCGCACGGTGCTCTCCCGCCGCTGACCGCGGTGCTGGCCGGGGCGGGTCTCGTGCTCGGCGCGGGCGTTTTGCTGGCGAACCGGCGCCGGGGCTTCGGCGCGATCGCCGGGACGCTGGGCGTCGTCCAGGCCGGGCTGCACGGCCTGTTCTCGGTGGTGGGGGCTGAGCCGGGGCACGTGATGGTGCCCGCGCATTCAGCCTCGACGATGGTGTTCGCGCACGTCGTGGCCGGTCTGCTGGCGGCGGCGTGGCTGTTCGCGGGCGAGGTCGCGGTCTGGCGTCTCGTGCGGTGGGTGGGGCGGCGGGTGCCGGCTCTGTTCGCGGTGGCGCGACTGGTTCTTGTCGTGCCTTTGCCGAGGCTGGCGTGCGCGCGCCGAGCCGAGCGGCACGTGCCGCTGCCCCGGTCGTTCTGGTCCCGCACCGTGGCCCGCCGAGGCCCTCCCGCACTCCGACTCCGCTAGCCCGCCGCCTACCGTTCGCTGCGCCCTGATGCGCGACGCCGCCCCTGATGGCGCGCTGCCGCCCGGATGGCGCGGTGACGCCGCCGCTGATGGCGCGCTGCCGCCCGGATGGCGCGGTGACGCTGCCGCTGAGGGCGCGGAGGCCTGCGTGCGCTGATGGCACGGACGCGCTGCGTGCCCGCGCCACGCGGTGGCGCCGTACGGCATCGCGGTGGCGCGCGGCGCTGCACTGAAGGCGGGGCGGCCCCGCCGCGCCGTAGCGGTGCGCGGTAGCGCTATGCGGTCGCGGCGTTGCGCGGCAGCGCGGCGGTGCCGTGTGGTGCGGCAGTGCAGTGCGGCAGCATTGCGCGGTGCGGAAGCGTCACGCGGCGGTGCGGTGCGGCGCGGCAGCATTGCGCGGTGCGGAAGCGTCACGCGGCGGTGCGGTGCGGCGCGGCAGCATTGCGCGGTGCGGAAGCGTCACGCGGCGGTGCGGCGCGGCAGCATTGCGCGGTGCGGCGCCGCAGTGCGGTGCGGCGCGGTACGTCGCGCGGCGCGGTGCGGCGCGGTGCGGTGCGTCGCGCGGTGCGGTGCGTCGCGCGGTGCGGTGCGTCGCGCGGTGCGGCGCGGCAGTGCGGTGCGGCGCGGCAGTGCGGTGCGGTGCGGCGCGGCAGTGCGGTGCGGCAGCGCGTCGCGCGGCGGGGCTGCCATGGCGCGTGGCGCTGCGTTGGAGGCGCGGTGGCGTTGCGCCGTAGTGGTCGCCGGGTGGTGTGCGGCCGTGGAGGTGCGCGGTGGCGCCGGGGTGGTGGCGTCGTGCGGCAGCGCGGTGGCGTCGCGCTGACGGTGCGGTGGCATCGCCGGTGGCACGGCTCGGCTGCGCTGGCGGTGGCGCCGTGCGGTGGCGCCGTGCGCCGTGCGCCGGTGGTGGCGTCGCGCGGTGCGCGGCTGTATTGCGCGGACGCGGCTCAGCCGCGGTCGCGCGGCGAGTTTCCTTGACCTGCCTCGGTGGCAGCGGCGTTGTGCCGTGCCCTGGGCGCTCACTTGTGGAGAGATTTCGTGACGATCAGCTCTGACCCTCCCCGGCCCACTGTTGTGACAGGAGTGAAGGAAGCGACCGACGTGACGCCGGTTTCGGCGCCACCGGCAACGCTCGTGGCGGCACCACCAGCCGCGGTCCCGGCGACGCCCGCGCCCGTCTCGGCGCCCCCAGCCGCAACGCCGCCACCCGCGGCGCCCCCATCCGCAACGCCCCCAGCCGCAGCACCCCGGGCTGCGGCCACCCCGACCGCAGCACCCCCGACCGCAGCACCCCCGACCGCAGCACCCCCAGCCTCGACCCCTCCAGCCTCAACGCCCCAGGCTGCGGCACCCCGGGCTGCGGCCACCCCGATCACAGCACCCCCGACCACAGCACCCCCGACCGCAGCACCCTCGACTGCAACGCCACCGGCCTCGGAACCCCCGGCCTCGGAACCCCCGGCCGCGGGGCCACCGGCCGCGGGGCCACCGGCCTCGGAACCGGCGCCCGCGCCCGCGCCCGCCGACGCGCCCGCGCTGCCGGCCTCGGAACCGGCGGCCGCGGTTCGGGCGGTGGTGCCCCTGTCCCGGTGGGCCGTGTTGCGGCGGTTGCACTTCTACGCCGGCATCTTCATCGGCCCCTTCCTCTTCATCGCCGCCCTCACCGGCCTCGCCTACACCCTCACCCCTCAACTCGACCGCATCGCCTACGGGCACGAGCTCTACGTCGACCAGATCACCGAATCCAAAGTCCCCCTCGCCGACCAGGTAGACGCAGCCCGCGCGGCGCACCCCACCGGCACGCTGACGACCGTCTCCGTCCTCGACGACCCCCACGCCACCACGCGGATCGCATTCTCCACTCCGGAACTCGCCGCCGACGAGAAGGTCGACACGGTCTACGTCGACCCGTACACCGGACAGGTCCGCGGAACCCTCACCACCTGGTACGGCTCCACCCCCACCACGACCTGGCTCGACAGCTTCCACCGCACGCTCAACCTCGGCGACCTCGGCCGCAACTACTCGGAGCTGGCCGCGTCCTGGCTCTGGGTCGTCGCGCTGGGCGGCGTCGTCCTGTGGCTCGGCCGGAAGCGCAAGTACCGCGGCGAGCGCGGCCGGGCGCTCGTCCCCGACCTGCAGGCGAAGGGCGTCCGGCGGACCCGGGGCTGGCACGCGTCGGTCGGCCTCTGGATCACGGCCGGGCTGCTGGTGCTGTCGGCGACCGGGCTGACCTGGTCGCAGCACGCCGGCGCGCATTTCAGCACGGTGCTGGACGCGATGAAGGGCCACGCCCCGGCCTTGGACGCCGGGCTGACGAGTGGCCACCACGGCACCGGCACCGCCCCAACCGGAGAAGGGCTACCGGCCGGGGTGAGCCTCGAGCAGGTGATCCGCGCGGCCGGGCCGATGTCCGGCCGCACCGACATCACGGTCCCCGCCGACGCGAGCACCGCGTACGTCGTGGCCCAGGACGACGGGGTCTGGCCGGTCGGTTTCGACCAGGTCGCGGTCGACCCGCGGAGCGGCGAGGTCACCGAGCGGGTCGAGTACGCCGACTGGCCGTTCCTGGCCAAGCTCACGAAGATCGGGATCCGCGCGCACATGGGTGAGCTGTTCGGGATCGTCAACCAGGTGCTGCTGGCCGCGCTGGCGCTCGGGCTGCTGTGCGTCATCGTCTGGGGGTACCGGATGTGGTGGCAGCGCCGTCCGCGGCGGGCGACGGCCCGGCTCGGTGCGCCGCCGGCACGCGGTGGCTGGCGCGCGCTGCCGGTCTGGTTCCTGGCGATCGCGGTCCCGGTCACGATCGCGGTCGGCTGGGCCCTCCCCCTGCTGGGGCTCTCGCTGCTGGCGTTCGTCGTCTTCGACCTGCTGGCCGGAGCCTTCCGCTGGGCCCTGCGCACCCCGGGCCCCCGCCCGGTCGACTGACCCCCGGGCGGCGGGCCGCCCCGGCCCGCCGCCCACCGGCACGCGACCCTACGACGACATGATCGTGTTGACGTCGACCTTCCGGCCGGCGCCGGCCACGTGCCGTCCCCGCACCGCGACCCGGCGCTGCAGCCACAGCGCCCCGACGATCGTCCAGGCGATCGTCGCCGGGGCCAGCACCGCGAACCCGGCCAGCGCGGCGAACGCCACGCCCCAGCCGGACCCGAGCGCCACCGCCAGCACGTGCCCCTCGACCAGCAACAGCCCGACGCCCGCGGCCAGCGCCGCGGTCCAGTGCGGCACCGCGGCCGGCTCCCGCAGCCAATGCGCCGCCGCCCACGACGGGTATCCGAGCAGGACGGTCAGCAGGAGCAGCAACGACACCGACGTGCCGGCGTCCGCGGTCCGGATGAACAACCCGACGGCCACGACCCCGGCACCCACTCCGGCCAGCGACCACGCGAGCTGGCGCCCGTGCGTCCGGGACGCTCTGCCCGTTCCACCCAGTCCGGCGGCTAACAGCACCGACAGCAAGTACGCGATCACATCGCCTCCCCAGAGAACGTGGCGCCCGTTTCTCCGGGGTTATCCGGTCACCGCCGCGGCTGAAACCTCAACCGACGCGGGCCACTGCGCCCAGACACGCGACGTCGGCCGGGTCCGGCCGGTCGTCGTCGAGCGGCCGCCACTCCGAGATCACCGCGATTCCCGGGTCCACCAGCGACATCCCGTCGAAGTACCGGGCGAGCTCGGAAGCGCTGCGCAGCTGGAACTCCCCGCCGGCCCGCGCCATCGCCTCGAGCGTGGCCGCGGTCGGAGCCGGCAGATAGTCGGCGCTGCCGTGCGAGATAGCCAGATAGCTGCCGGCCGGCAACGCCTCGACGAGCGTCCGCACCACCGCGTACGAGTCGGCCTTCGCGTCCGGCACGAAGTGCAGCACCGCGATCAGCATCAGCGCCACCGGTTGCGAGAAGTCGAGCGTCTCCCGGGCCTGCTCCAGGATCACCGCCGGGTTCCGCAGATCGGCCTCGAGGTACGACGTCAGGCCCTGCCGCGTCGACGTCAGCAGCGCCCGCGCGTGGGTCATCACCAGCGGGTCGTTGTCGACGTAGACGACCCGCGACTCGGGCGCGATGCGCTGCGCGACCTCGTGCGTGTTGTCGGCCGTCGGCAGCCCGGTACCGACGTCGAGGAACTGGCGGATCCCGGCCTCGCGGGCCAGGTACGTCACCACCCGGCGCAGGTACGCCCGGTTCTGCACCGCCCAGACCCGCGCGGTCGGGAAGACCGCGGCCATCTGCTCGCCGGACTCCCGATCGACCGCGAAGTGGTCCTTGCCGCCCAGCCAGTAGTTGTAGCGGCGGGCCGAGTGCGGCACGGTCGTGTCGATGCCCGCGAACACGGGCGGGTCGGGACTCATCGCGACGCCTTCCGTCGGCCCCCGGGAACCAGCGCCGACGATCGTACTGCGAGTCGCGAAGGGACTGTCCCGCGGTGTTCCGCCGGGCAACGTAAAAAGAAGGACGGAACCGTCGGCAGACGGTCCCGCCCCTCACCGGCCTCAGGCCGGGACCGCCGTGGTGGCCGCGGGCGCCGGTCGCGCGACCAGCACCCTCTCGGCGAGCGGGCCGAAGACCAGGCCGAACGCGGTCCACAGGATCAGCTGGGCGCCGACCGAGTACAGGCGGAACGTGGCCAGCACGTCCGCGGGGAAGCCCTCGTAGACGATCCGGCCGCTCGGGTCGCGCAGCGGCAGCGGCGTCTCGGTGGCCCGCTCGGAGCCGGTCGCGGCGACGTTCGCGGCCAGGTGGCCGAGCGGCGGGAGCAGCAGCATCACGACCCCGACCGCGACGACGTAGGCGGCCCCGGCCAGCAGCGCCGCGTTCCAGTTCCCGAAGCGCGCGGCCAGCCGCTGCCCGAGCCAGACCGCGCCGCCGAGGAACACCAGCGACGCCAGCACCATCACCAGGTACAGCCCGCCGCGTGTGCCGATCGTGTCGTCGTTGCCCACCGCGGGTGGGTTGGCCGGGTACTTCAGCCAGGGCACGAGGAACAGTCCGACGAACGCGCCCCCGGCGACGAGCAGCGCCAGCACCCGCGGCCGGACCATCCCGACCCGCCCGAGGCAGATCGTGTAGATCACGGTCGCGAGCAGGCCCATCGCGATGCCGAACGCGATCAGCCCCACGCCGATGCCGACGTTCGCCTGGATCGTCCGGGTGAACGTCTCGGCTTCCGCGGCCGGCACCGGCAGCCCGGCGGCCTTGTCGAGCGCGTCCTGAGCCGCGCCCCGACCCTCTTCGTAGTCGATGGCCTGCTGGATCTGCGGTTCAGCGAAGATCCGCGCGAAGACGAACGCGCACACGCCACCGATCCCGCCGGCCAGAGCGCCGCGCAGGAGGAGTTTGAGTTCCACGGAGTCGGCTCAGTGGCAGGGGAAGCCGATGAAGTGCCGCGCGTCGTGCACGAACTCGTGGATGTGCACGTCGTTGCCGAAGACCGACACGGCCCCCTGGTCGACGCCGATGAAGTAGTAGAGCAGCAGCGCCAGCAACACGGCGGAGCCGAGGTACACGGCACCGCGCGAGCCGGAGATGACGACCGGCGTAGCGACAGCGGACGGCTGGGTCACGTTGAGCCTCCTCTGGGGATCGTGCGTCCCCCTGTGGTCAGGGCTTCCGTGACGGCGCCAGTATCTGACTCACCGGCTGGGCAGCCGGCACACAGTGGCGCGACCGTGCTGGGTTTTCACCAGCTTCCTCGCACCGTCACGTTGTTCGAACATAGGACCGCACTGACGTGCGGTCAATCGTGGGGTCCGGCGCGCGAGACCTTCATCTCAGTTGATGGGGGGTTTTGTTACGCCTGCCTGGCTGGGGTTCGGGGGTCCGGGACTGGGTCTGGGAGGCTGGGGCTCGGTCGTTCCGCTCCTTCGGGGGTGGTTGCTGGCTCGGCCTCGCTGGCTGGGGGTGTGCAACGCCTGGCCCGCACTTGCATCCGATACCTGGGTACAGGCTTACCGTCCGGGTATGACGAAATGGCCGGCTCCGGAGTGCACGCTGCCGACGGCCGAAAGGCCGTTCCGGGTGGCGGAGTTCGACGCGCTGCTCCGGACGGCGCGGCAGACCGAACGAGTCACCAAGGCACACGGCCGGGTTCTGCTCGCCGAGCGGGCCCGGGCGCGGGCGGAGGACCTGACCGCCCGCGAGACGGAGTGCTGTTCGTTCTTCCGCTTCAGGTTCCGGTCGGCTCCGAGCGGATTCTGGCTGGACATCACGGTGCCCGACGAACAGGTAGCCGTGCTCGACGCGTTGCTGGGACCGGCCGAGTCGTGACCGGCACCCTGCGGACCAGCGAGCTGGCCGCGGCCGCCGGAGTGAACACGCAAACGCTGCGGTACTACGAGCGGCGGGGCCTCCTCGCGTCACCGGACCGAACACCCGGCGGCCACCGGATGTACCCGCCCGAGACGGTCACCGCGCTGCGGCTCATCAAGGTCGCGCAGCGACTCGGATTCACGCTGGACGAGGTCGCGGACCTGCTCGAGGTGGGGCGGCGCCGGTCCCGCGGGCTGCAATCCCGGGCGCGCGCCAAGCTCGCCGAGCTGGACGAGCGGATCCAGGACCTGCAGACGATCCGGTCGACGCTGGCCGAGGCGCTCGAAGCCGGCTGTGACGACCTGGCCGAGTGCGCGAGCAGTTCGCGCTGCCCGCTCCCGTTCCCCGACGCGCCTACCTAGCAGCCGCCGGACCCCCTCGGGCGACTCGCGCGGGGTTCACCGTGGACTGTCGGTGGGGTCTGGCATGATCCTCGGCATGACGAGCCCGGGACTGCTGCGCGAGGCGCGCGCCCTCGTGTTCGTCCTCGTGTGCCTGAGCTTGTCGGTGACGTTGCACGGCTGGGCCCACGGCCAGTTGCCATCGGTGCTGGCCCTGCTGGCCGGCACCGGACTCATCGCGCCGGTCGCGATGGTGCTCACCGGGCGCCGTCGCGGCCTGCCGGTGATCGCCGGTGGGCTCGCGGTGACGCAGGCCGGCCTGCACGGGCTGTTCACGCTCGTCCCGTCGGGGGTCCCGTCGGGCGGGGCGCACGCGATGATGTCGATGCCGAGCGCCGGCACGATGCTCGCGGCGCACGTCCTGGCCGGGAGCCTCACGGCGCTGTGGCTGTACGCCGGTGAGGTCGCGGTCTGGCGCCTGGTGCGCTGGTTCGCGCGCCGGGTGCCCGCTCTGGGCGTTCTGTTCGCGCTGGTTGCCCGCCGCCTGTTGGCTCCTGCGCCGCGACGGTTCCGTCCTCGTCTGGCCGAGTTCGCGGCTCCGCCGCCCGAGCCGACGTGGCTACGCAGCACCTCCCGCCGAGGCCCGCCCCGCCTTCTCCCCGCGCCCCACTAGCCCGCCCTGCCCGCGCGCTCACGCCGGGAGCGACGCCGACCGTCCGAACTTCGCTCACGCGGAGCGACGCCGACAGTCCGCCCGCCGCTCAGGACAACCGCCCGTAAGGGCGACTGTCCGGACGGACGTGCGGCCGTGCGGATGGACGTCCGCACGGACGCCCGATGCTCGAGTGGACGTCGCACGGACCGCACTGCACGCGCCGACGCGCGTGCCGTAGGCGTGGTGCATGCACCGCAGACGTTGGTGCGCGCGCCACGACGTCGGCGCCGGCCGCATCGGCCGCTGCTGGGGCCGCGTGTGCACGCTCCAGGCCGACGAAGGCAGCGCACGCTCACGGACAGGACGCACGCGCTCCGCACCTGAACGAGGTATGTCCTCGACAGGGTCGGGACGCACGCGTCCGGCGCCCGCGGAGTGCACGCGCTGCGCCTGGGTGGGACGTACGCGCTCCGGCCCGCGGAGTGCACGGGCGCTCCGTGCCGGCGAGACGCACGTGCGTCGCTCGCGGTCTGTGCTCGGTCCGAACTCGGCCGGCGCACGCACCGCACGCGCCGTAGGCGCACGCACCGCACGCGCCGTAGGCGCACGCACCGCACGCGCCGTAGGCGCACGCACCGCAGGCGCTGTGGGCGCACGCGCCGCCGTCGCGGACACGCTGACGCGAACGCATGCGACGCCGCTCGCGGGTCGCGTGCATCGCGTGGTGCGACGGGCGAATCGCGGGCGTGGCCTGAGCACATCGCGCAGCGCAGGTGCATCACGGGCAGCGCAGATGCGGAGTCCGCAGCCCAGGTGCTGCGGACGCAGCGCACCGACAGTGGGTCTAGCTCGTTCGGCGCGCTGGCGGGCGCTGCGGACGCAGCGCACCGACAGTGGGTGTAGCTCGTCCGGCCGCTCGCGGGCGCTGCGAGCGGGCGCTGCGAGCGGGCGCTGCGAGCGGGCGCTGGCGATGCCGGCGGGAGGCACCTCCGAGCCGCGCGGCGGCGCGGGATTCGCCCGCTCACCCAGGGACGCACGCATCCCCCTGCGCCAGGCCCCCGCTCCCCCGCGCCGGCCACGCGCCTCGCCGAGATGCCGTGCACCGACACAACGACCGAATCAGGCAAATCATAACCTCCCGAGAGGAACCCTCCATGTTCTCCATCCGCAAGACCCGCCTAGCCGCCCTCACCGTCACCCTCGCCACCGCGGGCCTCCTCACCTCCGCCTGCACCACCTCCCCCGACACCGCCACAACCACCCCCACGGCCACCCCCTCGGTCAAGGCCACCGCCGAAGCGGCGCTCTCCATCACCGACCCCTGGATCAAGGCCACCGACACCGGCATGACCGCCGCCTTCGGCACGCTCGTCAACCACACCGACCAGCCGCTCACGATCGTCGGCGCCACCTCTTCCCTCTCCGTCATGGAGCTCCACGAGATGGTCATGCAGGACGGCAAAATGATCATGCAACCGAAGAAGGGCGGATTCGTCCTGCCGGCCAAGGGCACCCACGAGCTCTCTCCGGGCGGCGACCACCTGATGTTCATGTCGGTCACCTCCCCGATCAAGGCGGGCGACGAGGTCACGGTCACGCTCGAGCTGTCCGACGGCACGAAGTTCCCGTTCACGGCGGTCGGCAAGCCGTTCTCGGGCGCCGAGGAGAGCTACGCCCCCGACGCCGGCATGCCCATGGGCTCCGACCCGACCCCGTCGGCATGAACTACGTCCGCATGAGCAGGCGCGGCCTGCTCACCGGGGGCGCCGCCGCGGTCGGCGGCGCCCTCGTGGGCGTCGCCACCAGCGACGCGCTCCAACAACAGAAACAGCAACCACAGCAACAGCCCTACGGCCGGCAGACCGAACCGTTCCACGGCAACCGCCAAGCCGGCATCGACACGCCCCCACAGGCCGCCGCGTCCTTCCTCGCGTTCACCCTCCACCGGGACACCGACCGCGATGCGATCGGACGCATGCTCCGCCTGCTCACCGACGACGCGGCCCGCCTCACCGCGGGCCGCCCCGCGCTCGGCGACACGGACGCGGACCTCGCCCGGACCCCGGCCCGCCTCACGGTCACGGTCGGCTTCGGCCCCGGCCTCTACCGGGCGGCCGGCCTCCGGTCCCCGGTGGCGGCGCTCCCCGCGTTCCCGATCGATCGCCTGCAACCGCGCTGGACCGGCGGTGACCTGCTCCTGCAGGTCTGCGCGGACGATCCGACCGCGGTCGCCCACGCCCAGCGCATGCTGGTCAAGGACGCGCGTCCGTTCGCGGCCGTCCGCTGGGTGCAACGAGGCTTCCGACGCGGACGTGGCGTCGAAGCCGACGGCGCCACCCACCGCAACCTGCTGGGCCAGCTCGACGGGACGGCGAACGTCCGCACGCCGCCCGGGGCGATCTGGGCCGGGGACGCCACGACGCTCGTCGTCCGGCGGATCCGCCTGGAGATCGAGACGTGGGACAAGCTCTCGCGCACCGACAAGGAGCTGGCGGTCGGCCGCAAGCTCGACACCGGGGCTCCGCTCACCGGCGGGAAGGAACACGACGAGCCCGACTTCAGCGCGGTGGACTCCGTCGGCCTGCCGGTCATGCCGGACTTCGCGCACGTCACCCGGGCGCACGTGAGCGACGAACGGATCCGCATCCTCCGACGTCCGTACAGCTACGACGGCGAGCCGGACGCCGGCGGGGTGCCCGACAGCGGCCTGATCTTCGCGTCGTACCAGGCCGACGTCGGTGCGCAGTACCTGCCGATCCAGCGCCGGCTGGCCGAGCAGGATCTGCTGAACCAGTGGACGACGCCGATCGGCTCGGCGGTGTTCGCGATCCCGCCCGGGTGCGCCGAGGGCGGCTGGATCGGCGAGCAGGTGCTGACGTGAGGGCCCTGCTGGTCATCGTCATCGCGGTCGCCGGAACGCTGCTCGGGATCTCGCCGGCCCGCGCGCACTCGGACGTCACCGGCAGCACGCCGGCCGCGTCGAGCACCGTCACCGTGGCTCCGACGGAGGTCACGCTGACGTTCACCGGGCCGATCCGGGGTCAGTTCAGCACGGTCGTGGTGACCGGGCCGGGCGGGGCCCGGTTCGGCACCGGCGCGGCGCGGGCGGTCGACCGGACGCTGCACCAGGCGGTGCGGCCGCTGGTGGGCGGGGAGTACACCGTGGCCTGGCGGGTCGTGTCCGGCGACGGTCACCCCCTCCAGGGTGTCTTCCGCTTCACCGCCGACCTGCCCGGAGCCCCGGCCGCGCCGCCGGCGGCGGCACCGTCCGAGCCCGACGACGGAACCGGGCTGTTCCTGGCCGCCGCCGTCGCCGGCCTGCTGGTCGTAGGAATCGGCATCGTCGCTCTGGCCCGGACGAGACGCAAGAAGCACTGACGGGCCTCGGCGCCGGCCTCATTCCCCCCGGCCGGCGCCGAGCCCCGCGTCGTACGTCTCGCGATGCTCGAGCACGTCGTCCATGTGCGTCTCGGCCCACGACTTCAACCCGCGCATCACCTGGTACAGCGACAACCCCAGCTCGGTCAGCTCGTACGTCACCGAAACCGGCACCGTCGCCACCGCCGTCCGGGTCACCAGCCCGTCCCGCTCCAGGTTGCGGAGCGTCTGGGTGAGCATCTTCTGACTCACCCCGGCGATCAGCCGGGACAGCTCCGAGTACCGCATCGACCGCGGCTCCCCCGCGCAGCCGGTCTCGAGCTGGTGCGAGCCGTCGCTCCCGAGCGCGGCCAGCACGAGGTGCACCCACTTGTCGGACAGCCGGTCGAGCAGCGCCCGGCTGGGGCACACGGCGAGGAAGGCGTCGTACTGGAGCTTGCTCTGCGCTCTCTTCTGCGCCGCCGTGGTCGTCGCCATGCCCGCCTCACTCGTGAGTGACTTACGCACTCTGAAGTGCGTACTTCCCGATGGAGAGTTACGCGTCGATAGTGACCTAGGAACCGCTACGACGAAACCCAAGAGGCATTCCGAATGACCGCAACTCCGCTTCCCGGCGGCACCTGGACGCTCGGCGACCTGACCGTCACCCGCTTCGGCTACGGCGCCATGCAGCTGGCCGGCCCCGGCGTGATGGGTCCGCCCGCCGACCGGGACGGCGCGCTCGCCGTCCTCCGCGCCGTCGTCGAGTCCGGCATCACGCACATCGACACGGCCGACGCGTACGGGCCGCACGTCACGAACGAGCTGATCCGCGAAGCGCTGCGGCCCTACCCGCCGGAGCTCCACCTCGTGACCAAGGTCGGCGCGCACCGGGACGCGGACGGCGGCTGGCCGCCGGCCCGCGACCCGGAGAGCCTGCGCCGGGCCGTCCACGACGACCTCGGACGGCTCGGCCTCGACGTGCTCGACGTCGTCAACCTGCGGCTCGGCAACGCGCTGGGGCCCGTCCCGGGCTCGGTGGCCGAGGCGTTCGGGACGCTCGTCGAGCTCCAGCGGCAGGGGCTGATCCGGCACCTCGGCGTGAGCAACGTGACGCCCGAGCAGGTCGTCGAGGCGCAGTCGATCGCCCCGATCGTCTGCGTCCAGAACGCCTACAACCTCGCGCACCGCGACGACGACGAGCTGATCGACGGGCTGGCGTCCCAGGGCGTCGCCTACGTGCCGTTCTTCCCGCTCGGCGGGTTCGCTCCGCTCCAGGCGGCGGAGCTCTCGGCGGTGGCCGACCGGCTGGGCGCGACGCCGATGTCGGTGGCGCTGGCCTGGCTGCTGCGGCGCTCGCCGAACATCCTGCTGATCCCCGGCACCAGGTCCCTGGCGCACCTGCGCGAGAACATCGCCGGCGCGGCCCTCGTCCTCTCGGACGAGGACCTCGCCGACCTGGACAAGATCGGCCGCTGAGGCCGGCCGACCGGCCGAAAGGCCGGTCAGCCGGGCCGGTCAGTCCCCCGGCGCCGGCCGGACGATCAGCACGTCACACTCCGCACCCTTCGTCACCTCCAACGCGACGCTCCCCAGCAACCGCTCGGCCAGCGACCGCTCGTGCCGGGCCCCGACGACGATCAGCTGGGCCCCGCGGTCGGTCGCCGTCGACAGCAGCGCGGCCGCGGGCTCCCCGTCGACCAGCAGCGCGGCCGAGATCGTCGCGTTCTCGCCCTGCGCGACCGCTACCGCCGCCGCGATCGCCTCACTGGCCGCGGCCCGTCCGAGCACCTGCCCGACCCGGGTGTCGCCGCCCAGCGTGGCCACGTTCTTGGCCTCGGCTCGCCGGGACAGGTCGGCGAACGCGCACACGATCACCAGGTCGGCGTCCTCCCGGGCGGCCAGCCAGGCCGCCCTGGCCACGGTCGGCCCGGCCAGTTTCGACCCGTCGGTCCCGACGACGACCACCCGGTAGTCCGTCAGCCCGCTCATGACGACGCTCCCGCGGGCATGGCCGTCAACGCGTCGACGTCCCGGACGATCGGCGGTTCCTTGATCCACAGCATCGTCGCGGCCGCACAGGCCAGCAGGATCCCGGCGAACATGATCGCGTTGTTCGGGTCGTCGCCGAGCAGCCCGCTGTAGATCGCGCCGAACGTCACGGTCTGGATCAGCATCGGGACGACGATCATCATGTTGATGATTCCCATGTAGACGCCGTACCGGGTGGACGGGATCATCCGCACCGCCATGATGTACGGCACGCCCATGATCGACGCCCAGGCGATGCCGAGCCCGATGATCGGGATGAACAGCAGGTACCGGTTCGACAGGTGCGGGAAGATCACCAGCCCGACCGCCGCGCACAGCAGGCAGGCGATGTGGACGAACTTCGCCCCGCGCCGCCGGGCCACCGCCACCAGCGAGAACGCCACCGTGAACGTGACGATGTTGTACCAGCCGTTCACCAGCCCGGTCCACCCGACCGCCCGCGCGTAGTCCGGCGTCGACGCGTCGGTGGTGCCCCACACCGACTTCGCCACCGACAGCGTCACGAACTGCCAGTAACACACCATCGCGTACCACTGGAACAGGTACACCAGCGCGAGTTTTCGCAGCTCCGGCGGCATCTCGACGATCGCGTCCCAGATGCCGCGCACCGCGGCCCCGAACCCGCCGCGATCGGCCCGCATCTCGGCCAGCTCGGATTCGCTCGGCGGGATCTCCGGCGTACTGAGCACGGACACCAGCACGGTGCCGATCGAACACACCGACCCGAGCATGAACGACCCGAGCACCCAGTACGGGATGCCGGCCTCGGTGCCGCCGGTGATGAACTTCTGGAACACGAACAGCGAGATGTTCGCCAGCGTGATCCCGAACCCGGTGAAGAAGCTCTGGGCCAGGAAGCCCTTGGCCAGCTGCGACGGCGGCAGCTTGTCGGCGATGAACGCCCGGTACGGCTCCATCGCGGTGTTGTTCGACGCGTCCAGCAGCCAGAGCAGCAGCACGGCCATCCAGACCGCGGCCACGAACGGGAAGAGGAACAGGCAGATGCTGCAGCCGATCGCCCCGATCAGGAAGAACGGCTTCCGCCGCCCCCACCGCGGGCTCCACGTCCGGTCGGACAGCGCGCCGATCAGCGGCTGGATCAGCAACCCGGTCACCGGCCCGGCCAGGTTCAGGATCGGCAGTTCGTCGGGGCTGGCGTGCAGGAAACTGAAGATCGGGTTCACCGCGGTCTGCTGCATCCCGAAGCTGTACTGGATGCCGAAGAAGCCGAGGTTCATCAGCAGGATCTGCCGCATGTTCATCAGCGGCTTGTGCCGGATCGTGGTGACGTGCCCGGCCGCCGTCGTGGTTGCGGTCATCGCGCACCCGCCCCGGTCAGGAAGTCCTGCAGGCGCGTGAGCTCGCGCTCCCACCCCTGGCTGTGTTCGTAGGCGACGGTCTCGTCGTACGGACCCTGGATGATCCGGACGAGGGTCCCCTCGCGTCCGGTGCGCAGGAACTCGACGCGTAACTCCAGCGGGACGTCCGGGTCGATGCCGGCGTCGCCGGTGATGCGCTGGCGGGCGACGAAGACGTCCGGGTCGAAGAACTCGACGAAGATCGCGTCGGTGGTGACGCGCACGCCGGGGTCGTCGTCCAGCACCTTGACGTGGTGGTGCCGTCCACCGAGCTTCAGTTCCGACGTGACGGTATCGGTTTCGACGTGCCAGCCCGGGCTACCTCGCCATTGCGCCATCTCGTCGGGCTCGGTCCAGGCCTGGAACAGCCGCTTCTGGGATTCGTCGAATTGTCGCTCTACTACCACCATGATGTTTGCCGTCATCATTGACCGCCTAAGGGTGGTTTAACGTTCTACCTAGGGTGTGACCAGGGTCTCACTCGCTGCGTACGAGTCAATGGCGTTGCGTCGTTTGGGAGGTCGGAGTGGCCGGTCGCGTGACGATCCATGACGTCGCTCGCGTGGCCGGGGTGTCGCACCAGACCGTGTCCAACGTCCTGAACGGACGCAACCGGGTCGGGGCGGCGGCCCGGCAACGCGTGCACGCGGCCATCGACGAGCTCGGCTACCGGCGGCACGCCGGCGCGGCGAGCCTGCGGACCCGCCGGGCCGGGCGCCTGGCCTACCCGCTCGGGCCGGCCGAACGCGGGCCGTCGAACACGATCCTGCTCGAGTACCTGCAGGCCCTGACGGCCGCCGCGGCCCGGCACGGCCAGCACCTGGTGCTCACCGAGGACGACCCGGCCGGCGCGCTCCGGCTGGTGCGGGCCGGTGAGGTCGACGGGGTCGTGCTCACCAACGTCGTCGCCGGGGATCCGCGGGTGACCGTGCTGGCCGCGGCCGGCGTGCCGTTCGCGTGCTTCGGCCGGACCGGCCCCGACCGGCCGCAGTGCTGGGTGGACGTCGACAACCAGGCCGGCACCGTGGCAATCACCGAGCGGCTGGTCGCCCGCGGGCACCGGCGGATCGCGTTCCTGGGGTACGCGCCGCAGGGCGGCTGGGACGTCGAGCGCGAGGCCGGCTACCGCGCGGCGATGGGGTCGGCGCGTCTGACCCCGCGGGTGTCCACTCCGGACCCGGAGGGACCGCAGGCCGCCCGGGCGATCGCCCGGCTGCTCGACGGCGCCCGCCGCCCCACCGCGGTGGTCACCGGCAGCGACGTCCTGGCCGCCGCCGTCTGCGCCGCCGCCACCCTCCGCGGCCTCGAGCTGACCGCCGCCCCGGCCGAGGCCGGGGCGCTCGCGGTGACCGGTTTCGACGGCTCGGTCGTCGGCCGGCTGCTCGCTCCGGCACTCACCACGGTGGCGATTCCGCTGGCCGAGATCGCCGAGCGCGTCATCCGGCGCGTCCTGGCCGAGATCGACGGCCCGACGGACGGCCCCGGCGAGGTCCTCGCGCCCGAGATCCTCGCCGGCGCCACCGGCTGACTACGGACGCCCGGCGTGCGGGACGTCCACCTCGGCGGCCAGCAACACGGCCTCGCGCTTGTCGTGGCGCAGGTGCTCGTAGAAATCCGGGGCCGAGCACAGCAGCAGCGTCCGGCCGTCGTCGCCGCCGAGCTGGCACGCGTACACGCCGAGCCCGTCCGGCGCCGGGATCTCGTCCACGATCTCGCCGCCCGGCGACACCCGCACGGCCCGGCCGCCCACCGCGTCCGCGGCCCAGAGGTGGCCGTCGGCGTCCAGCGAGCACCCGTCCGGCGCCACCACGAGCTGCCCCAGGACCTCCTCGGTCGTCTTCCCGGTCGGCGTCGGCGCGAACTGCGCCCACACCCGCCGGTTCGACAGCGTCCCGTCCGCGGCCAGGTCGAACGCCGTGTACCGGTTCCCGAGCGTCTCGCCGACGATCAGCGTCGAGCCGTCCGGCGTGATCACCGACCCGTTCGGGAAGTACAGGTCGTCGGCCACGACGGTCACCGACCCGTCCGGGTCGACCCGCTTGAGCGTCGCGGTCCGCAGATCGCCCCCGCCCATCAGGTCGAATCCGAAGTCGCCGACGAAGATCCGCCCGCCCTCGTCGATCACCAGGTCGTTGAGGAACCCGCCGGAGTGCGCCGACAGGTCCGCGAGCGTCGAGGTCGCGCCGTCGGCGAACCGCAGCAGCCGCTGATCCTTCATCGAGACGACGACCAGCGAGCCGTCGGGCAGCCACCCCATCCCCGACGGCTGGTGCTCGACCTCGAACAGCACGGTCTCCGCGCCGTCGGACGTGATCCGGCTGACCGTGTGCCGGTAGAAGTCGGACACCCACCAGGTGCCGTCGCGCCAGCGCGGCCCCTCGAAGAACGCCCCGCCGCTGAAGATCTCCCGAACCTCTTTGTTCGCCATAGCCGCAACCTAACTGAGCAGGGACCTTGCGGCGACGAGTCGCTGGATCTGGTTCGTGCCCTCGTAGATCTGGGTGATCTTGGCGTCGCGCATCATCCGCTCCACCGGGAAGTCCTGCGTGTACCCGGCGCCACCGAGCAACTGCACCGCGTCGGTGGTGATCCGCATCGCGGTGTCCGACGCCTGGCACTTCGCGGCCGCTCCGAAGAACGTCAGGTCGGCGTCGCCGCGCTCCGACTTCGCCGCGGCCACGTAGACGAGCTGGCGTGCGGCCTCGAGGCTGATCGCCATGTCGGCCAGCATGAACTGGATCGCCTGGAAGTCCGCGACCCGCTGCCCGAACTGCTTGCGCTCCCGCACGTAGGCGGTCGCCACGTCCAGAGCGCCCTGGGCGATGCCGACGGCCTGCGCGCCGATCGTGATCCGCGTGTGGTCGAGCGTCCGCAGGGCGATCTTGAGGCCCTCGCCCGGTGCACCGATGCGCCGGTCGTCCGGAATGCGGACGTTCTCCAGCAGGACCTCCCGGGTCGGGGAACCCTTGATCCCGAGCTTGCGCTCGGGCGCACCGAAGGTGACGCCCGGATCGGACTTCTCGACGACGAACGCGGTCGCGTTCGCCCCGCGCCGGCCGTCCGGGTCGGTGATCGCGAGGACCGTGTAGAACTCGGACTCCCCCGCGTTGGTGATCCAGGCCTTGACGCCGTTGAGGACCCACTCGTCGCCGTCGCGCACCGCGCGGGTGCGCATGGACGCGGTGTCGCTGCCCGCCTCGCGCTCGGAGAGCGCGTAGGAGAACATCGCCTCGCCGCGGGCGACCGGCGGCAGGTATTTGGCCTTGAGCTCGGCCGACCCGGCCAGCAGCACCGGCATGCTGCCGAGCTTGTTCACCGCCGGGATCAGCGACGAGGACGCGCATCCGCGCGCCACCTCCTCGATGATCAGGCAGACCGCGAGGGCGTCGGCGTCCGCGCCGCCGTACTCCGACGGCACGTGGGCGGCGTGGAAGTCGCCCGCGACCAGCGCGTCGTAGGCCTCGCGGGGGAACCGCGACTCGGCGTCGACCGACGCGGCGTGCGGCGTGATCTTGTCCGCGACCAGGTCGCGCACGGCGGCGCGCAGGTCCTCGTGATCCTCGGACAGCCGGAACAGATCGAACGTCATGGCGCCTTCCCTGGGGTCTTCGGTACCGAGTACCTGCTCATGGTACTGAGTACCAGGGTACTCTCGCCGGGTGGTCAACGAGTCCTCGCGCGAGCGGCTGATCGCCGCCGCGTTCGCGCTGTTCGAGGAGCAGGGCTACGAGCAGACGACCGTCGACGACATCGCCGCCAGGGCCGGCGTCGGCCGCACCACGTTCTTCCGGGCGTTCGGGTCGAAGGACGACGTGATCTTTCCGCACCACGAGTCGCTGGTCCTGGCCGTGCGCGACCGGCTCAACGCGGCCGCGCCCGACGCCGGGGTGCCCGCGATCGTCGAGGGCGCGCGCCTGGTGCTGACCCACTACCTCGACGAGGGCGACCTGGCCCGGGCCCGATATCGGCTGACCCGGACGGTGCCGGCCCTGCGGGCGAGGGAGATCGGCGGGATGCAGCAGTACCAGCGGCTCTTCCGCGAGTTCATCGTGTCCCGGGGGACCGAGTTGTTCCGGGCCGAGCTGCTCGCGAACGCGGTGGTGACCGCGCACAACTACGTGTTGCGGCGGTGGCTCCGGGAGCTGAGTACTGATCCTCTGGCGGAGTTCGACCGGGCGATGGCCGACGTCCTGCGTCTGTTCTCCGGCTCCCCGGAGGGCGCGTCCGCCGTCGTCATCCTGCGCACCGATCAGGATCTGGACGCCGTGCTGCCGAGCATTCGAATCGCGTTGGAGTAGCGGCCAGTAGCTGACCTCTATCTCCGGCACTGTTCCTGGTGTCGCCGGATCGCCCGGCGGTACGAGAGGAGCAGTGTCGTGACCCTGGCTTTCGACATCGACTGGCTGGCCGTTCTGATCGTCACCGTGGCCTGCACGGTGCTGGGTGGCGTGTACTTCGGCGCGGTGATTCCCCGGCAGTACGCGGCGGCGATGGGTCGCACCGAGGCCTGGAAGCCGCCGGCCTGGACGTTCGCCGGCCAGGCCGTGGCGACGCTGCTGGTGGTGGTGACCAGCGCGGTGCTGCTGCGCAGTCTGGACGTGCGGGAGATCGGGACGGGATTGGTGTTCGGGCTGGTCGTCGGGGTGGGGTACCTGGCCGCGATGGTGCTGAACATCGCGATCAACCCGAACTTTCCGCATCCGGTGCGGTACACGCTCCTGAACGGCCCGTACTTCGTGATCTCCAGCCTCCTGACCGGCGCGGTCGTCGCCGCCCTGGCCTGACGGGCGCCGTCCGGAGGCGGGCTAGTGGGCCGGGACGGAGAGGCGGGCTCGTTCGGTCGCGACGACCTGGCGGACGAGCTCGGACTCGGACAGGTCGACCGCCTCCGGCGCCGCCGCCAGGTCGCTGTGCCGGGCATACTCGTCGAACGTCTGCGTCTTGCGCGCGAGCAGCTCGACGATCCGCTGGTCGACGCTGTCTTCCGACAGCAGCCGGTGCACCTGCACGGTCTGCACCTGCCCCATCCGGTGGGCGCGCGCGATCGCCTGCGTCTCGGTCGTCGGCTTGAGCTGCGGTTCACAGAGGACGACGACCGACGCCGACTGGATGTTCAGCCCGACCCCACCCGCGACGATCTGGGCGACCAGCGCCGCACCGCCCTCGGCGGCCGAGAACTCGTCGACGAGCTCCTGGCGGCGACCGGCCGGCACCGAGCCGGTCAACGGCCCGAACACCGCGCCCGGCAGCGACCGCGCCACCAGGTCGAGCACCTCGCGGAAGTACGAGAACACCAGCACCCGCCGGTGGTTCTCCTCGGCCTCGGCCACGATCTCCACGAGCCGGCGCATCTTCTCCGACTCGGTCCCCTGAAGCATTCCGGCCTGGCGCATCGCCATGAAGTTGCCCCGCTCCACGGCTTCCCGGTAGGCGATCGAGTCGTCCGCCGACAGCGGGAGCCACTCCTCCACCTCGATGAGCTCCGGCAGCTCGGTGAGGACGTCCTCCTGGTTGCGCCGGAGGTACGCGGGCGCGACCTGGCGCCGGAACGCCCGCGGTGCGCCGGCCCGGGCCGCGGCGACCAGATCGGGGCGCAGGTAGGAGATCAGCGTCCGGAACTCGTCGACGCGGTTCTCGAGCGGCGTGCCGGTGAGCAGGATCGCGCGGTCGGCCTGCTCGATCAGCGCCGTGGTGCGGACGGTCCGCCGGGCGGCCGGGTTCTTGACGTAGTGCGCCTCGTCGACGACGACGCAGGCCAGGTCACCGACCTCGGCCAGCGCCGGGCCCCACCACCCCAGGGTCTCGTACGTCGTGACCGCGACGCCGCCGTCGCGCAGCCACTTCTGGGCGGCGCGCTCCCGATCGGGCCCGTGGACCCGATGCGCCACCAGCCGCGATTTGCTCTCGACCTCGCGGACCCAGTTCGACACCACCGCGGCCGGGCAGACGACGAGGAACCGGTTCGCGCCCCGGCTGCGCAGGTGCGCCAGGACCGCGAGTGCCTCCAGCGTCTTGCCCAGGCCCATCTCGTCGCCGACGAGGACCTTGTGCTGGACGAGCGCGAACCGGGCCGCGAAGCCCTGGTATCCGCGCAGGGAGGCGGTCAGGTACTCGGTGCGGAGCGGCTGTTCGCGGACCGCCTCGATGATGTCTTCGGGCAGGTCGCCGTGGGCGGCGTTCTCGTCTTCGGTGAGGAAGCCGAGTTCGGCGAGCATCGCGATGTAGTCCGCCGGCCGCGCCAGGTAGTCCACCCACGGATCCCCGCCGGGCTCCTCCCGGCCAGCCCGGTTGCCCACCGGCGCCGCACCGGCCCGCGCGGCCGCCGGCTCGGCATCCGGCCGCGCGGCGGTGCGCCCGGCGCCCGGCCGCGCCGCACGTCTACGGCCGGCGTCGAGCATCGCGGCCCGCCGCACGACCGCCGTCATCCCCTCCCGGAGCCCACCCCGCTCCGGCCCACGCCCCGGCGGCGACGGCAACACCAGCAGGTACTCGGTGGTCGGCCGGATCGCCGCTCCCAGCGGCGCCAGCTCCCCCGCCACCCACAAATCGTCGGCCGCCGACCGCGTCTCCCGGTTCGCGTCCCAGTCGGCCAACCGCCTCAGCAACTCCGTCGCTTCGGGCGGACGTCCGTCCACATCGATGCGGACCGGCGTCTCCTCGTGCGTGACGCAGCGCAGCTCGTGGGCCGCACCGAGGATCCGCCTCGTCGTCGTCTCGCCGACGCCCGGGAGCGCGTCCAGGGCCGGGCCGCGGTCGAGCACCTGCTGCACGGTCGTCAGGCGCGCGTCGGCCAGCGCGCCCAGGCGCAGGCGGTCTCGGGTGGCCTGCTTCAGCGCGTCGACCGGCATCGTCTCGAGCAACCGCCGGACCTCGGCCTCGCGCACGCCCTCGCCGGCCTCCCGGGCCGCCGACCGGTACCGGGCCTCCCCGGCGACGGCCGCGGCGATGCGATCGAGCGCCGACGGTAGGCCGGCGAACTCCGCCCGGTCGACGAGAAACGGCGCCGGCCCGTCGTGCGCCGCGACGAGCGGCCAGCCCAGCGACGGCGAGAGCAGCGGAACCGGCGCGCCGGTGAGCGTCCCCATGCGCTCGAGCCGTACCGGAGCCTCGGCCAGCAGGGCCGCGTGTTCGCGGCGGAGGTACTGCGCCGCGGCCTCGGCCGCGCGCCGCTGCGCGGAGCCGACGAAGAACCTCCGCAACCCGAGGACCGGAGCCACCTCGTCGAGCGCCCGCCGTACCTCGCCGGTCAGCCGGTCGAGAAAGGCCTCGTCGGCACCGGGCAGCCGGGCCCGATCGGACAGCGCCCGCACCACATCGGAATCCGAGGAATCGAACGGAACCACCCGCCCGAACGGAAGAACGACCGACCGGGCCGCGAGCACCCGCTCAGCCTCCGAGGCGGCCGCCGCCACCCGCCGGCGCCACTGACGCACCTCGGCCGCCCGCCGGCTCCACCCCTCGAGATCACCGGCCAGAGCCCGGACTAGCTCGCGTTCTGCCTTGTCCATGCCTCGCCGCGCTCCCATCCCTCCGCGCCGCGAGCGTAAGCCCTCCCCCCGACACTTCGCCGCGCCCGGCGGGTCGCGACCGCGCACCGCAGCAGGTAGGCCGGGGTAGGCGGGATCCAGCCGAGCTGCCGGGCCTGGGCCTGGTCGTCCCGGACCGCCCAGTGCTCGACCACCAGGTCGTCGCGCACCCTCAGAAAGTGCGCGTGGTGCACCTCGAAGCGCTTGCCGGTCGGCGCGAACGCCCGCTCGACCCGCCCGTCGGGCGTCCAGATCGTGAAGTTCCCGGTGTGCCGTCCGGACATCGTGCCGTAGGTGACCACCAGGTCCCCATCGACCGCGGCGGTCTCGACGGTGAAGGCCAGCTCGCTGTACGCGGACCTCAGCCACAGCGCGGTGGCCCAGAAGGCCTCCGGGCCGGTCCCGCGGCAGTCCGGGGGCTCGTCGACGGCCTCGCGGTTGGTCGCGTCCGGGTGGACGACCTCCCGCAACTGCTCCAAAGTTCCGTCGGCCATCAGGTGGATCGAGCGTTCGGCGATCGCGCGCATGACTCCTCCTCAGAGTTCGGTACAGTTCGCTGTACTCAATTGAGGACAGTACGCTGTACCGAACCTGAGCACAACCGGGAGTTCGATGGCCTACGACAATCGGTCGCGCGCGGCCGCCGCGCAGGCGACCCGGGCCGCGGTGCTGGCCGCGGCCCGCGACGCGTTCCTCGACGCCGGCTACGCGGGCACGACGATCCGCGCGGTCGCGGAGGCCGCCGGCGTCTCGCCGGAGACCGTCTACAAGCGCTTCGGCGGTAAGGCCGGCCTGCTCAAGGCCGTCTACGACGTCGCGATGGCCGGCGACGACGACCCGGTGCCGATCGCCGAACGTCCGGAGTTCCTCGCGGTCCGGACCGCGTCCACGACCGCCGAGGTCGCGGCCGCGTACGCCGCGTACGCGCGGCTGCTGACCGGCCGGGCCGGTCCGCTGATGCGCGTGGTCCTGTCCGCGCGCGGCACCGACCCCGATCTCGACGCGTTCGTGCGCACCGTCGACGGAGAGCGCCTGATCGGAGCGACGATGGCGACGACCGGCTGGGCCGAGAAGGGCTGGCTCCGCGGCGACCCCGACCGGTCGCGCGACCACCTCTGGATGCTGATCTCCCCGGCGGTCTGGGCCCTGTTCGCCGAGCGCGGCTGGACGCTGGACGACTACGAGACGTGGCTCCGGACCACGCTCACCGCCACGATTCTCGCCTAGATGGTTGATTCTCAACGGTGTGGCGGCGCGTTCTGGCCCGTCACATGTGCCGTTGGTCTGCTCCGGGTAGTCACCTCCGAACGTCGCCGGCTGCGCCTGGTCACCGGCCGCCTGCCCAGGAGGTTTCCTGCTCTGCCCCGCCAGCCCGGCTACAACACACGCCTGCGCGCCGCGGGTGGCCTGCTAGCCCGGGTACTGCGGGAACCGGCCCGCGACGCCACGTTCCGGCACGACGACCTGTGGCTGGCCGACTCCACCCCGGTCGGCTGCGGCGCCTCCCGGGACACCGCGGAACACTCCGATCCGGCCGGCCACGCCCACGACGGCCACGACGCGTCACACTCGCGATGGTTCTGGGGCCTGCGCCTGCCTCTGGTCTGCACCCCGATCACCTCGGCCTTGGCCGGCGCGAAAACCGACGAACCGACCGCGGTCTCCGACTGCTGATCCCGGCCTACCGCAACCGCGAACCACGACCCGGCCAGCACCTGCTCAAACCGTTCCGGCACGTCATCGAATCGGTCAACCGCCCACCCGAACACTGATCGCCTACGACCACTGAAACCATCTAGGCCGTAGTGGACGCGCCCACGTGCGTAGCGAGCCACTCCAGCACCGGCACCGTCGCGCGCCACGTACCGGCGACGAAAGCGCGTCCCTCGTCGGCGCCGATTCCGCCGTCCACCGGCCGGCGACGGCCGAGCGTCACGCTCTTGCGGCGCAGCGCGTCGATCTGGGGGTGGTCGCGGGCGTAGCCGCGGGGCGCGGTCGCCAGCGTCTCGCCCCACTGTTCCAGCCCGCTCGCGGCGATCCGCTTCTCCAGGTCGGCGTCCACCGCGGCCCGATACCGTTCGAGCTGGTCGCGGGCCATCCGCCAGTACCCGCCCCCGGCGGTCAGGCCGTCGGCGGAGACGCCCAGGTAGAACCCCGTCGGGCTGAGCGACGACCCGGAGAGCACGCCGTACGTCTGGGTCTTGTACGGCGACTTGTCGGCCGCGAACCGCACGTCCCGGTGCTGCCGGAACACCTTCGTCTCGCCGCCGAACTCGTCCCGCAGGTCGTCGAGCAACGCGGTCAGCTGACCCCGGACCGCCGACTCGTAGTACGCCCGGTGGGCGGTGAAGTACTCCCGGCTGTTGTCGTTCTCCAGCCCGACGAACCAGCCGGCGACCCCCGCGTCGAACCCCTCGAACCGCGCCATGGGCCTATCGTGCCGCCAGCCCGACGTAGAAGTCGAGGGCGAACGCGCTGCTGAGGTACGCGGCTAAGTCGTAGACCACCGGGGTATGCACGGTGCAACCAATTCAGGAGGTAGCCGTGCCCGCACCACAGCCGGGGCCCACCGTCTTCACCCTGTTCGGCGCCACCGGTGACCTCGCCAAGCGCATGGTGCTGCCGGCGTTCTACACGCTCGCGATCGAGGGCCTGCTCCCGAAGGACTGGATCCTCGTCGGCAACGGCCGGGGCGACGTCTCGCACGAGAACTTCACCCAGCACGTCCACGACGTCCTGACCGAGTTCGGGCCGAAACCGTCCCAGGGGCCGTGGAAGGAATTCTCGAAGCGCTTGCGCTTCGCCGGCGGAGGGTTCGACTCCGACAACCCGGGCAGCCTGCTCGACGTCCTCGACGAGGCCCGGTCCGACGTCGGGGCCGACGCCCAGCTCGTGCACTACCTGGCGGTGCCGCCGGTCGCGTTCGAGGGCCTCACCAAGGGCCTCGGCGCGCATGGGCTCGCGGCCGGCTCGCGGGTCGTCTACGAGAAGCCGTTCGGCACCTCGACCGAGGGTTACCGGAAGCTCAACCGGGCCGTCCACGCGGTGCTGGACGAGTCGCAGGTCTACCGGATCGACCACTTCCTGGGGAAGGAAGCCACCCAGGACCTGCACGTCCTGCGGTTCGCGAACGAGCTGTTCGCCTCGGTCTGGGACCGCCACCACATCGAGAGCGTCCAGATCGACGTGCCCGAGACGCTCGGCATCGACGACCGGGCCGAGTTCTACGACGCCACCGGCGCCGTCCTCGACATGCTGGTCACCCACCTGTTCCAGGTGGCGGCCGAGGTCGCGATGGAGCCGCCGCGGAGCCTGACCGCCGACGATCTGCAGTCTGCCCGCGAGAAGGTGATCCGGGCGTTCCGGCCGCTGGACCCGTCCGAGGTCGTCCTCGGCCAGTTCACCGGCTTCAAGAGCGTCAAGGGCGTCCGCCGCGGGTCGACGACCGACACGTTCGTGGCGGCCCGCCTGTGGATCGACAACCCCCGCTGGCGCGGGGTCCCGTTCTATTTGCGGACGGGTAAACGCCTGGCCGTCTCCGAGCAGCGCGTCACGCTGGTGCTGAAGACGCCGACGGCGCCGTTCGCCGACCTCGCGCCGGGCGCCAACACGCTGTCGTTCTCGCTGTCCGGGGCCGGGGAGATCGACCTGTCGCTGCTCGCCAAGCGGCCGGGCGTCGACCTCGACCCCGAGCAGGCGACCGTGCGGCTGCCGCTGTCCGAGTTGCCGGACGCCGATCCGCTGCCGCCGTACGTCCGCCTGATCCACGACGTGCTGGTCGGTGACCGGTCGCTGTTCACTCGTCCGGACGGGTTGTCGGCGAGCTGGAAGGCGGTCCAGCCGCTGCTGGACGCGCCGCCGGCGCCGGCCCGGTACGCCCAGGGTTCGTGGGGCCCGTCCGCCGCCGCAAAGCTCGTCGCCCCGGGCCGGTGGGTGGTCGGTCAGTAGGCGTCGTCCGCCCGACCGTGCACAGGGGAGCGGGCTGCACGTCGGGGCCGGTCGGCCAGCAGATCGATCAGGACGTCACGTTCGTCGGTTTTCGCGCCGGCCAGCGCCCCGGTGACGGGGAGCGCGGCCGGCGTGGTCACCAGGTGCAGTCGCAGGTCCCAGAACCAGCGGGAATGTGAGGCGCAGTAGCCGTATGCGGCGTGACCGGCCAACTCGGAGCGTCGGCCGGTCTCGCGGGAGGCGCCGCAGCTGACCGGGGTTGTAGCCGGGCTGCTTCTTCCTCGGGGTCAACGTCACCCAGTGACGCGGTCATCTCCGTGCCTCACTGCCGAGCCACGCTCGGCCATCAGACCAGAACACCGTTAGCTACCCAGTCCCCGGTTCCGAAGTTGGTCAGTGGTCGTAGGCGGTCAGGCCAGATCGCGGCGGTCAGCGCGAGAAGGCGTTGGGCGATGCGGACGGACGCGCTCGTGCGGGGCTGAGATCAGCGGTCGTCGCCCGGCTCCTTCTCGGCTTTGACCTGGACTCGGGTCGCCGTCCGGACGCCGTCGGTCTGGGTGCCGGTGACCGTCACGCGTGCGCCGGCCGGCAGGGCGTCCACCGTGGTGGTCTTGTCGTTGAGCGTGATCCGCGCGGTCGCCGCGACCGAGACGGTCACCGTCGTGCCGCGGGGCGCGGTTCCGCCCTTGACCGAGAGTGTGAGCGTCGACGCGGTGGTGCCGGTCAGTGTTCCGGTGAGCGCGAACGAGGTGGTCCGGGCCGGTTTGGTCCGCTCGGCCGGGACGGGCTTCCGGCCGTGGCCGTTCGGGGAGTCGGCCAGCGCGGGTGCGCCGATCGAGCCGGCGATGATCGAACCGGCGACCAGCGGAAGGACGACGAGGGCCAGGCGACGCATGAGTGCTCCTCACGACGGTGGGTGATGCATCCACCGTGCCCGGCGACCGGGTGCACCCGGAGGGGCGGCCGGGTGCGGCCCGGGTGCGGATCTCAGGTGAGCCGGAAGACCGGGAAGCCCGGGGTGATGGCCCGGACCTGGTCGTCGGTCGAGTTCTTGTCGATGCCCTCGAAGAACTGGCCGACCTCCCAGCTCCACTTGCGCAGGTACTCGCGCAGCACCGGGAGCTTGACGTCGTCGGGCAGCTCAGCGGCCCGGAAGGCCTCGACGCGGCGGCCGACCTGGAGTTCGCCCTCGTGCGAGACGCGGAGATTGCGCACCCACTGCGTCGTGCCGCGGGGCGAGATGAGGTAGCGCTCGCCGTCGAGCGTCAGCAGGTTCACCGCGGTCTCGCGCCACTCGCCGCTCTTGCGGCCGCGGACCCGCAGCACGCGCGATCCGGCCACGCTCACGCCGAGCCGGGTGAGGCTGCGAACCGAGCGGTTGAAGACGTGGTGGGTGAACCAGCCGGGCTGGAGGTACCGGGTCGTCTGCTGGGCGTTCATCGCGTTCCCCTCTCGATCCGAGAGCACCGCTCTCTGTTGAGATCAACAGTCGCACTCTTGCCCTCGGCCGTCAAGAGCACTGCTCTCGGAAAGTTGCGGCGCTCTCGACACGTCGGCATAGTGGGTGGCATGAGCGCACCTCGGACGGCCCGGGCCCGGGCCCGGGCGGAGCTGACCCACGAGATCAAGGACGCGGCCGGACGGCAGCTGACCGAGGTCGGAGCGGCCGCGCTGTCGTTGCGCGCGGTGGCGCGCGAACTCGGGATGGCCTCGTCCGCGGTCTACCGGTACTTCGCCAGTCGCGACGAGCTACTGACCGCGCTGATCATCGACGCCTACGACGCGGTCGGAGCGGCCGCGGAGGACGCGGAAGCGGCCGTGCCGCGCGGGGACCATCTCGGCCGGTGGCTGGCCGCGATGGAGGCCGCCCGGGCCTGGGCGCTCGCCCACCCCCAGCAGTACGCGCTGATCTTCGGCAGCCCGGTGCCCGGCTACCGGGCGCCGCAGACGACCGCCGACCCGGCGTCCCGGATCCCGCTGCTGTGCCTGCGCATCCTGGGCGACGCGGACGCGGCCGGTGCGCTGCGGCCCAGGCCCGAGTCGGTGCTGCCGGCCGCGGTGAGGTCGGACCTCGAGGCGCTGAGCGCTCTCGTCGCGTCCGGCCTGGGTGAGGAACTGCTCGCCCGGACGATCATGGCCTGGACGCAGCTGATCGGCAGC
The DNA here is from genome assembly GCF_006912135.1 of Cryptosporangium phraense. Taxonomy (NCBI): domain Bacteria; kingdom Bacillati; phylum Actinomycetota; class Actinomycetes; order Cryptosporangiales; family Cryptosporangiaceae; genus Cryptosporangium; species Cryptosporangium phraense. The sequence goes on from NZ_VIRS01000015.1 coordinate 100,542, forward strand.
ATCAGCTTCGAGCTGTTCGGCCACCTGAACAACGTGATCCGCGACTACGACGCGTACTTCACGTTCCAGATGCGGAACGTCGCTCACGACCTCGGGCTGTAGGGCCCGCCGTCCATCGGGGTCGGGACCGGCCGGGGCCGGCCGTCGGGGCCGACCGCCCAGGCCTGCGTGGGGAGATCGGGCCACGGGACGCTGGGGAACGCGACCGTCGCCGAGAAGCTCGACTCGACGGCCGCCAGCACCCGACGCCCGACGGATCGCCAGTGCACCATCCGCCCACGGTACCGCTAATCCCTATTTGACGAGTAGGAAATGGGAAACCGGCGTCAGGACGAGCGGGCGGCGATCAGCGCCAGGTTCGCCCACCCGCGCAGGCCGAGCAGCGCCAGCGCGAGCGCGCCCCCGGCCCAGCCCCAGTCCCAGGCCGTGGGAGCGAACCGGGCCACCTCACCGGTCCATCCCTGGCGGACGTCGTCGGTGACCACATAGGTGAACTGGTCGCCCGGGTCACGCCGGCTCGTTCCGTAGACCGGGCCCGCGTCGGTCGAGCAGACCCGCTCCTCCCGGCCACCCCACTGCGACTCGCGGTGGCACTCCGCGACCGTGCCGCGGTGGTGCGGCTCGGTGAACCAGTCGAACGTCCACCACGACGCCAGCACGAACCACACCGTCGCGGCCAGTACGACGAGGCCCCACAGGATCGCCTCGGTCCGGGTCTCGAGCGTGCGCACGGGCGCGAGTCTAGGGCTCGGTCAGCCGCTCGATGGCCAATTCGCGGACCCGGAACCGCTGGAGCTTCCCGGTCGCGGTCACCGGCATCGCGTCGAAGAGCAACACGTGACGTGGCCGCTTGAACGAGGCCAGCCCTTCCCGGCAGAACCGCACCAGGTCGTCGCTCGTGCACTCGGATCCCGGAGCCAGCACCACGCAGGCGACCGGTTTGTCCAGCCCAGCGGCGTCCGGAACCGACACGACGGCCACCTGGACGACGTCGGGATGGGCCCGGAGGCGTTCTTCGACCTCGGTCGGAGACACCCAGATGCCCCCGGCCTTGATGATGTCGTCGGTCCGGCCGAGGGAGGTGTAGTAACCGTCCGCGGAGCGGACGTACGTGTCGCCGGTGCGCACCCACGGACCCTGGAAGACGCGGCGGGTCACCTCGGTGCGCGACCAGTAGCCGGTCGCGGCGGACGAGCCACCCACGTACAGGTGGCCGGGCGTTCCGTCCGGCACCGGGATCCCGTCGTCGTCGACGATCTTGGCCTGGTACCCGGCGACGATCTCGCCGGTCGTGCCGGCCCGGGTCCGGCCCGGACGCCCGCTGATGAAGATGTGCAGCATCTCGGTCGAGCCGATCCCGTCGAGCATCTCGACGCCGAACGTCGAGCAGAACCGGTCGAACAGCGGCGCCGGGAACGCCTCCCCCGCCGACACGCACTCCCGCACCGACGCGAACGCGTCGCGCGGGAGCCCGGCCGCGAGCAGCGCCGCGTAGTACGTCGGCCCGGCGAAGAAGAGCGTCGGGGAGAACTCCTGCAGGACGCGCAGCGTCCCCTTGGGGGAGGGACGGGAGCGGTCGAGCACGACGGACGCCCCGACCGAGAACGGGAACGTCATCGAGTTGCCGAGCCCGTAGGCGAAGAAGAACTTCGCGACCGAGAAGCAGACGTCGTCGGGGCGGATCGCCAGGACGTCCTGCGCGTAGGTCTCGGCCGTGTCGCGCAGCGACCCGTGCCGGTGCATCGCCGCCTTCGGCGTCCCGGTGGTCCCCGAGGTGTAGAGCCAGAACGCGGGTGACTCCGCCGTCGTCGGGTACGGGTCGGCCGGGGTGCCGGTCGCGACGAACGACTCCCACGGCCAGACCGGCACCCCGCGGACGCGGGGCAGCGCCTCGTCGGTGAGCACGACGACGTGCTGGAGCTCGGGCAGTCCTTCGAGGACGGGGGCCAGGTCCGCGAATTCCGACGACAGGACGACGACACGGGCGCGCGAGTCCTCGGCGAGCGTCCGCAGGTCCTTGGCCAGCACCATCGTGCTGACCGGCACCGGAACGGCGCCGAGCCACAGGCCGGCCAGGAACGCGGTCACCAGTTCGGGGCCGTCACCCAGGCAGAGCAGGACGCGTTCTTCCGGCCGGACCCCGGCGCGCCGCAGAGCGCCGGCGAACGCCCGCACCGAGGCGAGCAACTCGCCGTAGGTGACCTCGCGGACCGAACCGTCGAGATCGATCGCGGTGATCGCGCGTCTCTCCGGCGCGTGGCGGCCGACGAGCCATTCGGAAGCGTTGAAGGTAGCCACGGTGCTCCTCCGGGGTCAGAAACGCACGGTCAGCAACGCACGGTCAGAAACGGACGTAGTCGAATTCGACCGGGAGGTCGTTGATGCCGAACGGCGGCGGGGCGATCCAGCCGGCGAAATCGCCGGTGTCGTAGTGCGGAACCATCAGCTCGGCGACGCGTGCCCGGTCGTCGGCGGAGGGCAGGAAATCCTCGACCGATTCGACGAACATGCCGTCCGGCGCGATCGTGTGCCCGGAGAACGCGCCGACGCGCCGGTTGAAGCCCTCATGGGGGAGGTAGAGGCGGGCGTCGACGCCCGCCTTCTCGAGTTCGGTGTTCCAGCGTTTGACGCCGGTGGCGCAGTCGGCCGCGTATTCGTTGCGGAGGTCGAGGTTGAGGGCGGTGAGTAGCGGGACGGTCCTGGTCCCCAGCCGGCCTTCGTCGACGACCGGGACCTCGGTCGTCAGGCCGGAGAGGACGTGGTCGTCCTTACGGCGGGTCTCCATCCAGCGGCCCTTGAGGCCGCCGGTGAAGTAAGCCGCCGCGTTCGACGAGGTTTCGGCGCCGAACAGGTCCAGCGAGACCGCGTACTGGAAGTTCAGGTATTTCTGGATGACGCCGAGCGGGATACCGCCGTACTCCCAGATGTCGTCGGTGTCGTGCTGTTTCATCAGCTCGGCGGTGCGCTGCACGGTCCGCTGGACGCCGGTCGTGCCGACGAACATGTGGTGGGCTTCTTCTTTGAGCATGAATTGGCAGGTACGCGAGAGCGGGTCGAACGCGCTCTCTTTCAGCGTGCCGAGCTGATACTTGCCGTCGCGGTCGGTGAAATACGTGAACATGAAGAACGACAGCCAGTCGGTCGTCTCCTCGTTGAACGCGCCGAGAATGCGGGGCGAGTCGTAGTCGCCGGAATTGCGCCTGAGTAATTCCTCGGCCTCTTCCCGGCCGTCGCGGCCGAAGTAGGCGTGCAGCAGGTAGACCATCGCCCAGAGATGGCGTCCTTCTTCGACGTTGACCTGGAAGAGGTTGCGCATGTCGTAGAGCGAGGGGGCGGTGCGGCCCAGGTGGCGCTGTTGCTCCACGGACGCCGGTTCGGTGTCGCCCTGGATCACGATGAGCCGGCGCAGGTCGGCGCGGTACTCGCCGGGGACTTCCTGCCAGGCCTTCTCGCCCTTGTGGGCGCCGAACGCGATCTGCCGGTCGGGGTCCTGCTCGGCCAGGAAGATGCCCCAGCGGTACTGCTCCATCGGGACCCGGTCGAAGTGCGCCCAGCCGTCGCGCCCGACCGCGATCGCGGTGCGGAGGTAGACGTCCTGGGTCGGGATCGACGGGCCGAGCGTCGTCCACCAGTCGAGGAACTTCGGTTGCCAGCTCTCGAGCGCGCGCTGGAGCCGGCGGTCCTGGGCGAGGTTGACGTTGTTGGGGATCCGCTCGGAGTAGTCGATACGCGAGAGCGGGCCGGTGGGCGCGGGAGCGTCGGCGATCTCTGACATGGTTTCAGGCTCGATTCCGGTCGTAATCTGCGCGTTGGCCGGTGCCGTAGCGGCGGAGGGCGCCCTCCGGGCCGGCCGCGTTCGGCCGCTGGAAGATCCAGTTCTGCCAGGCGCTCAGCCGCCCGAAGACCTTCGTCTCCAGCGTCTCCGCCCCGGCGAAGCGCAGGTTGGCTTCGAGGCCGGTGAGCGCGTCAGGCGAGAAGCTGGCCCGCTCCTCGATGGCCAGGCGCAGCTCGTCGTCCCAATCGAGGTCGTCGGGCGCGGTGGTGACCAGCCCGAGCGCGTCGGCGTCCGCGGCCAGTAGGTCCTCGTGCAGATGCTTCTCGACCGCGGCCTGGTCGCCGCCGAAACGGGTGTGCAGGCGGGACACGCCGTTGCCCATCGGCAGGAGCCCGAGATTGAACGCGTCCAGCCGCAGAGTCGCCGGCGGCAGCGGGTTCTCGTCGTCCTCGAACTGGCCGGTGAGCATGAACTGCCGGTCGGCCGCGAACGCGATCTCGGCCAGCGAGCCGGCGAAGCAGCTGCCCGGCTCGATCAGCGCGAAGAGCGTGCGTGAGGTCGTGTCGAGGCGCTTGAGCGTCCGCCGGTAGAAGCCGATCGTCTCGTCGACCAGCCAGTCGTCGGCGTGGGCGAGGAGGAAGTCGTCGTAGGCAGTGACCAGGGCCGGGTCGCCCTCGGTGCGCAGCAGCCAGGTGCCGAGGGTGGGTTCGTTGGTGCGGAGGCGGAGGATCGCGTCGTCGAGCTCGCGGGTGGTGGCGAGGAGCCAGGCGCGGTCGCCTTCCGCGTGCAGGTCGGTGGGGGGTTCGGTCGGTCCGGTGACGGTGAGGGTCGCGGTCCCCGCGCCCCGGTCGAGGTCCACCCGCACGTGCGGATACCGGATCCCCCCGTCGGTGCTCTCCCGCCGTAACGGACCGAGTTCGACGCCCGGCTCTTCCACACCGTAGGAGTGCTGCTCGGTGCCGGCCCCAACCGCCGCCCCACCGCGCGCAGTGGCCGCGGCCGAGCCGCGGCGCGTCGGGCGGGCGGCGGCTTCGGCGGCCCGGCGGGCCACCTCGGCTTCGAAGTCACGAGCCTTCGCCACCGCATCGACCAGCCCCCACTGAACAGCCCGGGCCCCCCGCACCCCCTCGGCGGTCGTCGCGAACACGTCGGCGCGGTCGCGCCGGACCCCGCGCTTGTCCACTACCCGGGTCAGCCCACCGGTACCGGGCAGAACCCCGAGCAGCGGCACCTCCGGCAGCGAGACGGCCGACGAGTTGTCGTCGACGAGCACGATCTGGTCGCAGGCCAGCGCGAGCTCGTACCCGCCCCCGGCCGCCGACCCGTTCAGCGCGGCGATGAACGTCAGCCCCGAGTGCGCCGACGAGTCCTCCATCCCGTTGCGCGTCTCGTTCGTGAACTTGCAGAAGTTGACCTTCCAGCTGTGCGCCGACGCGGCGAGCATCTTGATGTTCGCGCCGGCGCAGAACATCCGCTCGAGCCCGCTCGTGACGACGACCACTCTCACCGCCGGATGCTCGAACCGTACCCGCTGCAACGCGTCGTGCAGCTCGATGTCCACACCCAGGTCGTAGCTGTTCATCTTCAGCTCGTAGCCCGGCACCAGCCCGCCGTTCTCGTCCACGGCGAGCGTCAACGTGGCGATCCGGCCCTCGACGGACAGCGTCCAGTGGCGATATTTCTCCGGGCCGGTATCGAAGTCGACCTCGATCACGCCGCCTCCCGCAGGTGCGCTCCGGTGAGCCTGTCCCCCATCGTGGACGTGCTACATAGATATCGCAAGGGCTACGCGGCTCTGTAGACCGTTAGGATGGCGCGGTGACCGCCCCGATCGTGACCCGTCGCCAGCAGCTGGGTGCCGCGAGCGCACCGAGCCTGCTGCTGACGATCCTCGGGGAGTTCGTCCTCCCGTCCGGCCGCGCGGTCTGGACCGCGGCCCTGCTCGACCTGATGGGCGAGATGGAGATCGCCGAGAAGGCGATCCGGCAGGCGATCATGCGCACCGCCGACAGCGGCTGGATCGCCGGCGCGCGGATCGGCCGCGAGACGCGGTGGTCGCTCACCCCGGCCGGGATCCGGCTGCTCCGCGAGGGCACCGAACGCATCTTCGGCTTCGCCACCGGCACCCCCGAGTGGGACCACCGATGGTTGCTCACCAGCGTCAACGCCCCGGAGAACCAGCGGGCCGTCCGTGCGAAACTGCGGACGCAGCTCGGGTGGGCCGGCCTCGGCGCGCTCAACGCCGTCACCTGGGTGACGCCCTGGGCCGACCGGGAGGCCGAGGTCCGGCAGGTGCTCGACGGTCTGGACCTCAGCAGGTCCAGCTGGTCGTTCGTCGCGGCGGCCGGGCAGATCGGCGACGAACGGTCGCTGACCCGCGCGGCCTGGGATCTCGATGAAATCGAGAACCGGTACGAGTCGTTCCTCGACCTCGTCGGCCGGCGGCGGCCGCGGACCGACCGGCAGGCGCTGCTGGCGCAGATCCGGCTGGTGCAGGAGTGGCGCCGCTTCCCGTTGCTCGACCCCGGTCTCCCCCGCGAGCTGCTGCCGCCACGGTGGAGCGGCCACCGGGCCGCGGAGGTCTTCCGGGAGCGGCATGCGGCCTGGGCCCCGCGAGCCCGAGCCGCCTGGACGGCGCTGACCGACCGAGGAGGACTCTGATGCTCGACGGCCATCGGCTGATCGATGCGCACGTGCACGTCCCCGTGCTCGGTTCCCTCAAACCGGCCTGGAGGGACTGGGCCCGGGACTTCGGCCGCCCCGGCGTCCTGGAGGAGATCTGGGACGCCGACGGGCGCCCGCGCCCGGCCGCGCTCGACCGCCTCTTCGCCGACGAGGGCGTCGACACCGCGCTGCTGTTCTGCGAGTACAGCCCCAAGGCGACGGGTTACCAGGAGTTCGACGACCTGCTGCCGATCGTCGACCACAATCCGGAACGGTTCCGGCCGGTCGCGAACGTCAACCCTCACCTGCACCACCCGATCGACCGGGAGCTGACCCGTCAGCTCGACCGGGGCGCGGCCGCCCTCAAGCTGCACCCGGTGCACGGCGGGTTCCGCGTCGACGACGCGGCGCTGTACCCGGCGTACGCGGTGCTGGTCGAGCGGCGGGTACCGCTGATCGTGCACTGCGGCACCAGCAGTTTCCCGGGCTCGACGAACGCGAACGCGGACCCGGTGTTCGTCGACACGGTGCTGCGCGATTTCCCGTCGCTGACCGTGGTGCTCGCGCACGGGGGGCGCGGCTGGTGGTACGACGCGGCGGCGTTCCTGGCGCTGTCGCGGCCGAACGTCTGGATCGAGCTGTCCGGCCTGCCGCCGAAGCGCCTGCCGGAGTACTACGCGCGGTTCGACCTGGGACGGTTGTCCCGGAAGTGGATCTACGGTACGGACTGGCCGGGGGTGCCCGGGCAGGCGGTCAACGCCCGGGCGATCGCCGCGCTGGTGCCCGAAGATGTCGTGCCGCTGGTACTGGCCGGCAACGCGGCCGGCGTGTACGCCGGTCTCTCGAGGGGTGACGAATGCTGACACAGATCGCGGACGGCGTGCTGGTGCACCGGAGCGAGTTCTGCCAGAGCAACGCGGTGGTCGTGCAGGGCCGGTCCGGTGTGTTGCTGATAGATGCCGGGGTGCAGGAGCACGAGCTGGCCTGCCTGGCCGAGGATCTGGCCGGGCAGGCCGTGGTGGCCGGCTTCTCGACGCACCCGCACTGGGATCACCTGCTGTGGCACCCCGCGTTCGGCGACGCGCCCCGGTACGGCACGGTCCGGTGCGCGGACACGGCCCGGGCGCGGCTGTCGGACGCGGGGGCCAGGGACCGGGTCCGCGGGATGATCCCCGCCGACATCGTCGATCAGGTGCCGCTGGAGCTGCTCGGCGGGATCTCCGGCCTGGCCGCGTCGGAGATCCCGTGGGACGGGCCGACGGTCCGGGTCGTCGAGCATCAGGCGCACGCGCCCGGTCACGCGTCGCTGGTGGTCGAAGACAGCGGGGTGCTCGTCGCCGGGGACCTGCTCTCCGACCTGCTGATCCCTCTGCTCGACCTGACCGGCGCGGCCGATCCGGCCGAGGATTACCTCGCCGCGCTGCGGCTGCTCGAGGGCCTCCCCGCCGACGTCGTCGTTCCCGGCCACGGCTCGGTGGCCCGCGGCGGCGAGATCGCGGCGCGCCTCGACCGCGACCGCGCCTACGTCCAAGCCCTTGCGGACGAGAAGCCGGTGGACGATCCCCGGGTCGCGTCTCTCGCGCCGGTGCACGAGCGGCAGGTCCGGGCGCTCACGGCGCCGCGCTGAGGACCGCGCCGGTGACCTGGCCGAGCGGCATCGTGGCGTCGACGAACGTGGCGCCGAGGGGGCGGTAGATCGCGTCCGAGAGGGCGTTGTCGCGGACGGCCGCGGCCAGCTCCTCGGGGTGCGCGCCGAACGCGTTGGTGGTCCGGTTCCGCAGGCGGTCGGTCAGCGTCCCGAGGTCGACGACGAGGCAGATGATGACGTCGAACAGGTCGCGGACCTCGGCCTCGTTCTCGACGGAGCCGCAGAGGAAGACGGTGGAGCCGGCCGCGCGCGCGGCGAGCACCTCGACCTGCGGGCGGGAGATCTCCCACCCGAAGCGGTCGAGCCACCCCGCGGGTGCGGGGTGGAATTACCGGTCACCCAGACCAGTGCCACGCCCCCCAGAGTCGCACAACGACTCCGACGGCGGCACGATCGGCTCGTGACCGACTACCCCCGCGTAGCATTCCGGACGGTCGATTACCACCAGTTGGTCCGACGGGCCTGCTTCGTCTGCGAGTTGCTGGCCGGCAGCCCCGCCTACCTTCATCACGTCGTTCACCGGGACGACCTGGCGGTCGTGTTCCTGAGCCGGTTTCCATCGCTGTGGGGCCACGTGCTCGTCGCGCCGGTCGCGCATCACGAGCACGTGATCGGCGACTTCGACCTCGATTCCTATCTCGCGCTCCAGCGACGAGTGCACGCGGTCGGGTCGGCGCTGACCGCGGCCGTTCGGTGCGAGCGGCTGTACGTGCTCAGCCTCGGTAGTCAGCAAGGCAATCGGCACGTCCACTGGCACCTCGTCCCGCTGCCGCCCGGGACGCCCTACGACGAGCAGCAGATCGCCGCGCTCGGCGCCGATCGCGGCTACCTCGACGTTCCCGACGGCGCGATGGCCGATCTGGCGAACGCGATCGCTCGCCGAATTGTGGTCAGGTGATCGCGTCGAGGCGGCGGCGGACGTCGGTGGCGGCGAGCGGGCCGCCGTGTCCGACGTGGATCGTCGTCGGGCCGTGCGCCAGCACCCGCTCCAGGCCGGCGCGATTGGCCGCTCGATCCTCGGTGAAGTAGTGCCGGAGCGGATGCCCGGGCCGGACGCGCCCGCCGGCGAAGCCTCCTCGGACCAGGTCGCTGACGATCGCGTCCCCGCCGTCATCGAGCAGGACGACGTAGGAGCCCGGCGTGTGTCCGCCGACCGGGACGAGCTCGCCGCCGACACCGAACTCGTCGAGCCGACGGGCGCCGTCGAGCTGGAGCTGCGGGGTGAACCCGGGAAAGTGCTGGCGGGTCATGTGGAGCTTGAGGGCGGCGCCGACGGGGCCGGTCGGGACCAGCGCGTCGTTGGTGCCGGCGAGCAGCGACGGGGCGTCGGCACGGCCGATCGCGACCGGAGCGCCGCCGGACGCGGCAGCGGCGACGGCGCCGGTGTGGTCGGTGTGGCCGTGCGTCAGCACGACGAGGGACAGGTCGTTCGGCGTGATGCCGTGGGTCCGCAGCCCGGCGACCAGCCGGTCGCCGTCGCCGGGCGAGCCGGCGTCGACGAGAACCGGCCGGTCACCGAGGACCAGGAACGCGTTGCTGATGCTGAGCGGCAGGGGAACGACGCGCGTGGACACGGGCGCCTATCCGAGGGGGTCGGGAACGGTCTCGGCGGTGGCCGCGGCCCGGAGCTTCTTGGTGTCCGGACCGCGGAGCGCCTGGCCGTGCCCGAAGCAGACGGTGTCGACGTCGAGCGCGGCGAAGCGGCGGAACGACGCGCGGGCCTCGGAGCGATCGTGATTGAACGGGCCGAGGATCACGTTGCCCTCGTACTCGGTGGCGATGTCGCCGGTGAACACCACGCCGTCCTGCTCGAAGAGCAGCGCGATGCTGCCGTCGGTGTGCCCGGGAGTCGAGATCACCTGGGCCTTCAGGGTGTCCAGCACCTCGTCGTCGGCGAGTTCGCGGTCCACCCGGCACGGCGGCGCGTCCGGGATCGAGCCGGCGATGTGGGCGTAGAGGCCCTCTTCGGCGTGCGTCAGCGCGGGGAGGGTGCCGGGGTGGTCGCCGCGGATGATCCCGGCGTCGGAGTGGTGCGCCCACACCTGGACGCCCGGCCAGGCGGCGAGTTCGGCCGCCGAGCCCGCGTGGTCGGGGTGCCAGTGCGTCAGCAGCACGTGGGTCAGCGCGTCCCGGTCGAGGCCCCAGTCGCGCAGGGCGGCGGCGAGCGCGTCGCCCTGACCGGCGATGCCGGTGTCGACCACGACCGCGCTGCGGCCCCGGCGTAAGAGGTAGGCCTGCCCTGGTCCGCTGTCGCGGACCATCCGCAGGTCGGGACGAAGATCGACGACGTTCAGGCTTATGCTCACACCTGTGACCTTACGGGCGTGAACTCTAGACGCGCAAGGGTCGGCGCCCGATCCAGGACAAAGTAAGCTCACGGCCGTGAGTACAGCGGCCAGCGAGTCCCGGCGACGCAATCCCCGCGGGGGCGGGCGGGCGCTGCGCGGCGAGATCGTGGCGGCGGCGCGGGCGATCCTCGTCGAGGAGGGCTACGAGAGCGCGGTGACGCTCCGGGGCGTCGCCCGGCGCGTCGGCATCGCGCCGCAGTCGATCTACCCGCATTTCGACGGTCCGGACGAGATCGTGCAGGCCGTCACCGTCGAGACGTTCGCCGAGTTGGGGCGCTTCATCGCGAGTGCGAAGGAAGGCATCGAGGCCCCGCGCGAGCGGCTCCTCGCCGGGTGTCGGGCCTACATGGCCTTCGGTCTGAACAACCCGAACCTGTACGGGCTGCTGTTCCGCCGGAACCGGCTGCTGCGCGGCGAGGAGCCCGGCCCGCCCGGGGCCGGCCGGCTCGACACCCGCGACCCGGACGCGGGGCCGTTCGCGTCCCTGATGGACGGTGTCCGCCAGTGCATCGCCGACGGGTCGTCGGGCGCGACCTCGGTGCTGTCGACGGCGGTGCAGCTGTGGATGGCGATGCACGGGCTCGTCGTGCTCCGGGGCGGCGGTTACCAGTTCCCCTGGCCCGACCTCACCGAGACCGAAGTCGAACTCATCACCTCGATCGCCAAACTGCACGACCCCCGGTGACGCCGAGCCGGCCCCGCGTCCTCGACTGACGGGGATCTACAGCTGGCCGTGCCTCGGCGGCACCGCGCCGGTCAGCACCCAGCGCCCCACGTGCTGCACCTTCCAGCGCGCCGGGTCGTGCAGCGTGTGCGTGCGCCCGTCCCGCCAGAAGCGGGACAGGTTCAGCGCCTCCGACGCCGACCGGGTGCCGCCCAGCTCGAACAGCGCCGACGCCACCTCCACGGCCGCCCGCCCGGCCGCCACCTTGGCGACCGCGGTCGCCACCGACGCCCGCGCGGCCGAGGCCTCGGAGAGCGACGGTCCGGCCTCGTCGATCGCCTCGGCCGCCGCGCGGACCAGGGCCTCCGCGCCCCGCACGACGATCTCCAACTCTCCCGCCTGCTGCACCAGCAGCGGATCCTCGACCGCGGTGCCCACCCCCGCCTCCCACCACGGGCGCGCGGTTCCGGCCTGGGTCACGGCCGCGGTCAGCGCCCCGCGGGCGATGCCCACGTCGAGAGCCGCGTGCAGCACCTGGGCCCGCGCTCCGTAGGTCGTCGGCCGGGCGAAGATCGGCGTGTAGGGCACGACCTGGTCCGCGTCCACGCGGACGTCGTCCAGGTGGACGCTTCCGCTGGCCGTCGTGCGCTGGCCCATCCCGTCCCAGTCGTCGGTGACGGTCACCCCAGGAGCGTCGGCCGGCAGGAAGGCGAGCGCCTTCGCGTCGCCGAGCACCGCCCGGACGACGAGCCAGTGCGCGAACAGCGCGCCGGTGCTGTAGAACTTCTCGCCCCGCAGCAGGTAGCCACCGTCGGGACATCGCGTCAGCGTCGTCGCGTCGTCCGCGGCCGTGCGCCCACCGCGCTCGGCCTGCGCGTTCGCGAAGCGCTCGCCGCGCAGAGCCGCGCCGAACCAGCGCTCCCGCTGGTCGACGGTCCCCTCCAGACGCAGCGCCTCGAGGAACACGAAGTGGCTGTGCGGGATCTGGGCCAGGCTCGCGTCGGCCGCCGCGAGCAGCCGGAACACCTCGGCCAGCGACACGATCGGCACCTCGGCGCCCCCGAAGCGGGCCGGCACCGAGATGCCGAGCAGGCCGGAGGCCGACAGCTCGGCCAGCTCGGTCGCCGGGAGCGTGCGGGTCCGGTCGCGGTCGGCGGCCTGCGACGCGAACGTCGCCGCGAGCTCGGTGGCGATCTCCTCGGCCTCGCGGCCGGAACGGACGACATGGGTCATGTGATCACCCTAGGCAAATCCCTACCTGTTTGGTAGACATACTAGGCCACCGACGCTTACGGTCGCTGCATCGTCGCGCGCCGTGTTCCTTCGACTCCCGCCCCCAGGAGTTCCTCATGCCCCACGATTCCCTTCTGTCCAGACGCCAGGTGTTCGCCGGCGCTGGTGGCCTCGGTCTTCTCGCCCTGCTCGCGGCCTGCGGCGTCGACGACGGCGCCCCGGACGCGGCGGCGAGCGGGCCCGCGAAACAGGGCGGCACGCTCCGGGCCGGGACGACCGCGCCACCGACCGCGGTCGAGCCGGTGACGATGTACGACGGGTCGTCGATCGCGCTCGTGCAGCTGGTCGCCGACTACCTGATCTGGCTGGACGACAAGTACCAGCTGGTCCCCCGGCTGGCCGAGAAGTGGACGGCCGAAGACGGCAACAAGCGCTGGACGTTCACGCTCCGGCCGGGCGTGACGTTCTCCGACGGCACCCCGCTGGACGCCACCGCGGTCAAGGCCAGCTTCGACCGGCTGCTCGACCCGAAGAACAAGTCGGCCGCGCTCTCGGCCTTCGGTGACGTGCTGAAGCCCGGCGGGGTCACGACCAAAGACCCGCAGACCGTCGTGTTCACGCTCGCCCGCGCGTTCTCCGACTTCCCGTACCTGGTCTCGGCCGGCAACTACAACGCGGTGATCCTCAAGGCCGACTACGCCGGCGACTTCACCAAGAACCCGATCGGCACCGGCCCGTTCCTGCTGACCGACTACAACCCGTCCACCGGCGCGACCTTCACCCGGAACCCCAAGTACTGGCAGCCGGGAAAGCCCTATCTGGACGGCGTGAACGTCCGCTTCTACGCGGACTCGCAGGCCGAGCAGCTCGCGCTGCAGAGTGGCGAGCTCGACGCGCTGATCCTGACCGAGGCGTCGGTGATCCAGGCCGCGGGCGACATCGCGCTCGACGAGGCCGCGTCCACCGGCATGACCGCGCTCACGCTCCGCGTCGACCGGGCGCCGTTCGACAAGAAGGAGGTCCGCCAGGCGGTCGCCTACGCGCTCGACCGGCCGAGCGTGAACGAGGCCGTCAACGACGGGATCGGTCAGCTGGGCAACGACCACCTGTACGCGCCGCTGTTCCCCTCCGCACCCAAGGACCTCGCGCAGCGGAAGAAGGACCCGGCCAAGGTCAAGGAGCTCCTCGCGGCCGCGGGTGTCCCGAATCTGAAGTTCGCGCTGACGTTCGACCCGCCCAACAAGGACTACGCGCTGGTCATCCAGGCCCAGCTCAAGGAGGTCGGGATCACCGTCGACCTCGACCAGCGCACGTCGGCCGCGTTCTACGGCGGCAATCAGGAGACCGACACGCCCTGGCTGTTCACGACGGCCAACCTCGTCGGCTGGGCCGGGCGCGCGGTGCCGAGCCAGTTCGTCAGCCCGATGGTGACCAGCACCGGCGTCTGGAACGGCTCGAAGTACCGCAACCCGGCGGTCGACCAAGCGCTGACCGCCTACGACGCGGCCACCGACGACGCCGAGCGGCAGAAGCAGGCGGCGATCATCGCCGACGCGCTGCACGAGGACGTGCCGGTCGTGCTGAGCCTCTGGAACGGAGCGGTGCGGGCTTACAACAAGCGCAAGTTCCGCGGTATCACCGCCCACCCGTCGTCCTACGTCGACTTCAGCGCGGTCTCCTCGGTATGAGACACCTGCTGCTGCGCCGCCTGGCCGCGATCCCGCTCACGCTGGTCGTGATCTCGGTGCTGGTGTTCCTGGCCACCGAGGTGCTGCCGGGTGACGTCGCCCGGCAGATCCTCGGCCGGGAGGCCAGCGACGCCACGGTCGCGGCGCTGCGTCAGGAGCTGGGCCTCGACCGGGCGCTGCCGGTGCGGTACTGGGACTGGCTGGTCAGCTTCGTCACCGGCGACTGGGGCACGTCGTACACGCTGAAGGTGCCGGTCCGGGACCTGGTGTTCGAGCGGCTCGGCGCGTCGCTCCTGCTGGCCGCGTTCGCGTTCGTGCTGCTCGTGCCGGTCGCGCTGACCTGGGGCGTGGTGTCGGGGCTGTACCACGACCGGCCGCTCGACCGGTTCCTGTCGGTCACCGGGCTGGCGCTCGCGGCGACCCCGGAGTTCGTCACCGGGGTCGTGCTGCTCGTCGTGTTCGCGGTGACGCTGCGGTGGTTCCCGGCCGGCGCCCAGGCTCCCCCGGGCGCGTCCCTCAGCCTACGGCTGGAGCACCTCGTGCTGCCCGCCGTGTCGCTGGTGCTGCTCTGCCTCGGGTACGTCGCCCGGCACGTACGGGCGAGCACGGTCGCGTCGGTGCGCAGCCCGTACGTGCGGGCGGCGGAGCTGCGCGGGGCGTCCCGGGTGGCGGTCGTGCGCCGGCACGTGCTGCGGAACTCGACGGTCCCGGCCACCAGCGCGCTCGGCGTCCAGGCGCAGTTCCTGCTCGGCGGGCTGGTGTCGGTCGAGCTGCTGTTCAACTACCCGGGGATCGGCGCGCTGCTGCTCAACGCCGCCCTCGACAAGGACCTGCCGACGCTCCAGGCCGCGGCGATGGTGCTCGGGTTGCTCTACCTGCTCATCTCGCTCGGCGTCGACGTCGCCTACCGGCTCCTGGACCCGCGGCTGCGGTTGGGGGTGGCGGCATGACGTCGGTGGTCGAGGCTCCGCCGAGCGCGCCGGTGGCGCCTCCGCCCGCCGTGGGTGGCTCGCGTCGCGCGCCGGTGGCCCTCGGCCTCGGGCTGCTCATCCTTCTCCTGTGGACGCTGGACGCGCTGCTGTGGCGGCACTGGGCGCCGTTCGACCCGCTGGCCCAGGATCCGGGCTCGAAGTTCGCGTCGCCCGGGGCCGAGCACCTGCTGGGCACCGACCAGTTCGGGCGGGACGTGTTCTCTCGGCTGCTCGCCGGGGCCGGGTCGGTGCTGGCCGTGGCGCCGCTGGCGACCGCGCTCGCGGTGCTGGCCGGCACCGTGATCGGGCTGGTCGCGGGGTCGTCGGGGCGGTGGGTCGACGAGGGCGTCATGCGGGTGCTCGACACGCTGACCGTGTTCCCGGCGATCGTCGCGAGCATCCTGTTCGTCGCGCTGCTGGGGTCGTCGACGGCGGTGCTGGTGCTGGTCATCGGGTTCTCGTTCGTGCCGATCGTGGCCCGGAGCGTGCGGGCGGCGACGCTGGTCGAGCGGGACAAGCCGTACGTCGAGGCGGCCCGGCTGCGCGGTGAGCCGGGGTGGTCGCTGCTGGTGCGCGAGATCCTGCCCAACGTCGCCGGAACCGTGCTGGTGGAGGCGACCTCGCGGCTCGGCGACGCGGTGTTCGCGGCCGCGACGCTGTCGTTCCTCGGGCTCGGCGCCGCGCCGGGGTCGCCGGACTGGGGCGCGTCGGTCGCCGACAACCGGGCCTGGCTGCAGATCGCCCCGTGGACCGTGCTGGCGCCCGCGCTGGCGATCGCGTCGCTGGTCGTCGGCGTCGCGTTGATCGCGGATTCGCTGCGGGCCCGGGTGGAGCGCTGATGAGCGTCGTCGTGAGCGGGCTGTCGGTGGCGTTCGGCTCGTCCGTCGTCGTCGACGACGTCAGCCTGAGCATTCCCACCGGGCGGACGCTCGGGATCGTCGGGGAGTCCGGGAGCGGGAAGACGACGCTGGTCCGGGCGCTGGGGCGGCACCTGCCGGACGGCGGGGTGGTGCGGGCCGGGAGCGTCGCCGTCGACGACGTGGACGTGCTGGGGCTGTCGCCGGGGGCGCTGCGGACGTGGCGGGCCACCGATCTCGCGTTCGTGCACCAGGAGGCCGGGGCGACGCTGGATCCGACGATGCGGGTCGGCACGCAGCTGCGCGAGGTGCTCGCGCTCCAGGGACGGCCCCAGGACCCGGTGGCGAGCCTGCTGGAGGCGGTCCGGCTGCCGGCCGACGCGGCGCGGAAGTATCCGTTCCAGTTGTCGGGTGGGCAGCAGCAGCGGGTGGTGATCGCGGCGGCGCTGGCCGCCCGGCCCCGCCTGCTCGTGCTGGACGAGCCGACGACCGGGCTCGACGCGTCGGTCGAGGCCGAGATCCTCGGGTTGCTGGACGACCTCCGGACCTCGCTCGACGCGACCGTCGTGCTGGTCAGCCACGATCTCGGGCTGGTCGGGCGGCGGTGCGACGAGGTCGCGGTGCTGTACGCGGGCCAGGTCGTGGAGCGCGGGGCGGCGGCGGACGTGCTGTCGGCGCCGTCGCACCCGTACACCGCCGCGCTGCTCGGGTCGGCGCCGACGCTCGGGGTGCCGCGGACCGTGCGGCGGCTCACCGCGATCGAGGGCCGGGCCTCGTCGCCCGGAGAAGGCTGCCGGTTCGCGGCCCGGTGCCCGTTCGCCGATGCGGTGTGCCGGTCGGCGGAGCCCCTGGAGCGGGTCGTCGACGGGGTCTCGGTGCGGTGTCATCACGTCGAGCGGATCCGGCCGGAGTTGCCGGCGCTGGCGTCTCCGCCGGTGCGGTTGTCTCCGCCGCCGGAGATCGACGGTGTGCGGCTGGAGGTCTCCGGGCTCACCCGGAAGTACGGGCGGCAGGTCGCGGTCGAGGACGTCAGCCTGGCGATCCGCCGGGGCGAGGTGTTCGGGCTGGTCGGTGAGTCGGGCAGCGGCAAGACGACGGTGGCGCGGGCCATCGCCGGGTTGCCGTCCGGCGTCGGGCCCGGGTCACTGCGGCTGGACGGCTCGCCGCTGGCGCCGTCGCTGGCCCGCCGCGGCGGCGCGCGGCGACGCGTCCAGATGGTCTTCCAGCAGCCCGACGCGACGCTGAACCCGGCGCAGCGGGTGCGCACGGTCCTGGCCCGGGCCCTGCGGACGCTCGGCGGACGCGGGAGCGTCGAGGAGCTGGCCGCGCGGACGCAGGTCGACCCGGGGCTGCTCCAGGCGCGGACGACCGCGCTGTCCGGCGGCCAGAAGCAGCGGATCGCGATCGCGCGGGCGTTCGCCGGTGAGCCGGACCTCGTCGTGTGTGACGAGCCGGTGTCGGCGCTGGACGTGAGCGTCCAGGCCGGGGTGCTGGAGCTGCTGGCCGCGCAGCGGGAGCGGTCGGGCACGTCGTACCTGTTCATCTCGCACGACCTGGCGGTCGTGAGTTACCTGGCCGACCGGGTGGCGGTGCTGTACCGGGGGCGGATCGTGGAATCGGGGACGACCGCAGAGGTGCTGGCCGGGCCGCATCACCCGTACACGCACGCGCTGGTGACCGCGGCCCGGGACCGCCCCACGACGCTGTCCGCCGGAACGGCCTCGGCCGGGGGGTGCCGGTTCGTGGCGCGGTGCGCGTTCGCGCACGACCGGTGCGCGGACGAGCCCGCGCTGCGCGAGATCACGCCCGGGCACGTCGTGCGGTGTCATCTCGCGTCGGGCGCGCTGCCCAGTGCGCCCCTCTCGGTTCGAACGGAGGAGCAATCGTGACCCGACCAGAGAACGAGTTCGACGGCGTCGCCGAGGCGGCCGCGGCCGCCGGCGTGCCGACGCCGACCGTGGTGCGCCGCTGGGTGAACATCAGCGTCGGCGGGCACCTCTCCGGCGTCGCCTGGGGCGACGGACCACCGGACGCGGTGCTGGTCGCGCCGCCCGGCGGTCAGGCCAGGGACCTCGACGGGGTCGCGCTGCGCCTGCAGCGGCCCGCGGTCGTGCTGGACCTGCCGGGAGCCGGGCGTTCCAGCGGCCCCGCCACGACCCCGCGGCGCGCGGGCCGGGCGGTCGCCGAGGCGATCGCGTCGTTCGCCCCGCGGGCCACCGTCTGGGCCGGGCTCGGCGAAGCCGCCACCACGGTCCTGGCCGCGGCGGCCAGGGCCGGCCGCCCGGTCGGCCTCCTCCTGCTCGTGGACCCGCTGCTCACCGACGAGATCCGGCCGCTGCTGGAGTCCGCCGCCGGCCCGGTCGCCATTGCCCGGACGACACCCGACGTCTCGGCCGGCTGGATCCCGGCCGTGCCGGTCACCGACCTGGACGGATCTCCCGGCGCGCTCGCCGAGCATCTCCGCCGCTCACTCACCGTCCCCACCGCCTGAAGGAGCTCACTGTGCCCACCGAGATCGCGCCCATCGACCTCGCGCTCGCCGAATCGGGCGACCCGGCCACCCTCGCCGCCCTGCGCACCGCGGGCGAGAACCTCGGCATCATCCAGATCGTCAACCACGGCGTCCCACAGGCCACGATCGACGACTTCCACGATCGCATCGGCGCGATCCTCGCGCTCCCCCGCGACCAGAAGATCCCGCTCGCCAGCCCGACCGGCCACCCCTACCGCGGCTGGCGCCAGTGGCCCGACGACTTCGGGCGCCTCGAGCTCGAACGCTTCACGATCGGCGAGTTCGACTCGGTCGACGAAGCCGTGGCGGCCGGCCTGGACCCCCGGTACGCGGCCGACTTCGCCCACCCGAACGTCTGGCCGTCGCCGGACCTGCGCGAAGCCGCCCGCGCCTACCACGAGGCCGCCCGGCTGGTCGCCCGCCGGGTGCTGGCCGTCTACGCCCGCGCTCTCGACGTCGACCCGGGCGTCTTCCCGACCGGCGACGGGCCCGACCACACGCAGTTCGTCGTCAACAACTATCCGACCTGGACCTACGACGACGGCGGCAGCACCGACCCGGCCGCGGGCGACGACGAGCGGAAGCTGCTGCTCCTGGAGCACGCCGACGGGTCCGTGCTCACGGTCCTGCACCAGCGCGGCGACTACGACGGTCTGCAGGGCCAGCGCGCCGACGGCAGCTGGGTACCGGTGCCGATCGTGCCCGGCGCCCTGCAGGTCTTCACCGGCTCGCTGCTCACCCGCTGGACGAACGGCCGCCTCCGGCCCGGCCGTCACCGGGTCGTCGCCGGCGGCACCGTGACCCGGCTGTCGAGCGGGGTGTTCTGGCACCCGCGCGTCGACACGGTGGTGGAGCCGCTGGCCCCGTTCGTCGGCGACGACGAGCCCGAGTTCGACCCGGTCCTGATCTGGGACACGGTCAAGGACCGGGTGGAGGAGTACCTGCGGGTGTTCGGCCGCCCCGACCAGATCGCCGCCTGGCGCGAGGGCCGCCCCTACGTCGCGGCGCTGGCCGACGCATGACGATCTCACGCCGGCACCCGGTGCCCGACGACGAGCTCACGTACGAGCCGTCCGAGCGCCGGGTGCGCGGCACGGTCGGGTCGACGACCGTGATCGACAGCGCGAATCCGATCCTGGTCTGGGACCCGGGTCACCCGGTGCCCCGGTACGTGTTCCCCCGCGAGGACGTGCGCACCGACCTGCTGGTGCCGGCCGCGGACGGCTACGACCTGGTGATCGACGGGCATCGCCGGGCCGGGATCGCGTCCGACGTGCCGGAGTTCGACGGGTACCTGGCGTTCGACTGGTTCCGGCGCACGGAGCCCGGGATCGAGCACTGGTACGAGGAGGACGAGGAGATCTTCGTCCACCCTCGCGACCCGTACAAACGCGTCGACGCGCTGCCCAGCTCCCGGCACGTCCAGGTCTCGATCGACGGGGTGCCGGTCGCGGACTCGCACCACCCGGTGCTCGTCTTCGAGACCCGGCTGCCGATCCGGTACTACCTCCCGCGCGCGGACGTGGACTTCTCCCGGCTGGACAAGTCGGAGCTGCGCACCGGGTGCCCGTACAAGGGCACGGCCGTGTACTGGTCGGTGCCGGGCGGGCCGGAGAACATCGCCTGGAGCTACCCCGACCCGGTGCGGGCGGTCACGCCGATCGCCGACCTGGTCGCGTTCTACAACGAGGAGGTGGACCTGGTCGTCGACGGCAAGCCGCTGGAGCGCCCTCTGACGGTCTTCAGCCGAGCCGCTCCGGAGTGATCCATTATGGTCGGTAGGCGTGGACGACCTGCAGAGCGACGTGCCGCACTCGGCCCGGATGTACGACTACCTGCTGGGCGGCACCGACAACTTCGCCGCGGACCGGGCCGCGGTCGAACAGCTGGTCGCCGCGTTCCCGAGCATTCGCGACCTGGCCCGGGAGAACCGTAAGTTCCTGGTCCGGGCGGTGCGGCACCTCGCCGCCGAGCGGGGCATCGACCAGTTCCTCGACATCGGCGCCGGCCTCCCCACGTCCCCCAACATCCACGAGATCGCCCCGGCCGCCCGGGTCGTGTACGTCGACCGGGACCCGCTGGTCCTGCGGTACGGCCGCGAGCGACGGGCCACCTACGTCGGGGCCGATCTCCGCGACCCCGATTCGCTGCGTGCGGCCACCGACCTGCTCGACCTGACCCGGCCGGTCGCGCTCAGCCTCGTCGCGATCCTGCACTTCCTGCCCGACTCGGCCGGCCCGCTCGGCGTCGTCCACCAGTTGATGGACGCGCTGCCTTCCGGCAGCGCGCTGGTCCTGTCGCACTCGACCGAGGACGTCAACGGCGAGGAGGTCCGGCGGGCCGGCGAGGTCTACACCCGGCAGGGCATCGAGGTCCGGTTCCGGTCCGCGGCCGAGGTGCTGCGGTTCTTCGACGGGCTCGACCTGCTCGACCCCGGCCTGGTCCCGCTGCACGCCTGGCGCCCCGACGGCCCGCCCGACTCCGACCCCCCGACCGGCATGTACGCCGCCGTGGGGGTCAAGCTGGGAGCATGAATCCTCCGCCGTTCGATCCCGAGCTCGGCGCGTTCCTCGACACGATCGCGCACCTCATGGGTCCCCCGCCGACCCGCGAGCAGCTTCCCGCCGCTCGCGAGCCCAGCCCATTGCAACCGCGTCCTACGGACGACGAGCTCAGCCGCGGTGGACGGTTCCGGATCAGCGAGGACGGCCCGCTGCTGAGCTGTCTCCCGGCCGACGCCACCGGGCCGGTCCCGGTGCTGTACTGGATCCACGGCGGCGGAATGATCCTGGGCGACAACCGCTCGGGCGGCCTCACCCAGATCCTCGACCTCGTCGTCGACCTGCCCGCGGCCGTGGTCGCGGTCAACTACGGCCTGGCGCCCGAACACCCGCACCCGGAGCCGGTCGAGGACTGCTACGCCGGGCTGCAGCGCGTCGCCGAGCTCGGCCTCGGCCCGCTGATCGTGGCCGGGCGCAGTGCCGGTGGTGGCCTCGCCGCCGCGACCGTGCTGCTGGCCCGCGACCGGGGCGGACCGGCGATCCACGCCCAGATGCTGCTCGCCCCGATGCTCGACGACCGCAACGACTCGTTCTCGGCCCGCCAGCTGGACGGCCGCGGGATCTGGGACCGGTCCGCGAACGCGTTCGGCTGGGGCTGCCTGCTCGGCGACGCCGCCGGCGGTCCGGACGTCTCGCCGTACGCGGCCCCGGCCCGCGCGACCGACCTGTCCGGCCTGCCGCCGGCCTATCTCGACGTCGGCTCGGCCGAGACGTTCCGGGACGAGGACGTCGCCTACGCGAACGCGATCTGGCAGGCCGGCGGCGACGCCGAGCTGCACGTCTGGCCGGGCGGGTTCCACGGCTTCGACGGGTTCGTGCCGGAATCCCGGCTGGCCCGGCGGGCCTGGGCGACCCGCCGGGACTGGCTCACCGGCGTCCTAGGACGGTGACCCGTTGCGGAACAGCTCGACGAGCTGCTGCTGGCTCCACACCGACGAGTAGAGCGCGAACCGGCGCCCCTCGTTGCGGGTCGGCGCCTCGACCCAGAGGGCGGCGTCGCCGGTCGCCGGGTCCTGGCCGACCCAGGCCCGTACTCCGGGCACCGCACCGCGCGGGGGCGCGACCGGGCGGGCGCCGGACGGCACCGGGCCCGGGTCGAGGCTGGACCGCAGCGGCGCCGGCGAGCCGGGCCTGGCCTGGTACGTCATCCGGAAGCCGGCCACGGTGATCGTGGTCGTGGTCGGTGTTCCCAGGGAAGCCGAGGGGGCCGGGACCGCCTGGGGCACCGGCGCCGACGGCTGTTCCACCAGGGCGACCCCAGCCACGGCCAGCCCGGCCACCGCGGGCAGCGCCAGCCAGGCGGTCGACGGTGTGCGCCGGGCGGCCGGGACCGGCCCGGCGTACCGCAGGTCGGCGGCCGCTCCCTCGAACGCGGCTCCGAGCCGCCGGGTCAGGTCGTCGTCGGTGATCATGAGCGTTCCCTTTCCGGGGTGAGAGTGGATCGGAGGCGGTCGAGCGCGCGCGCCGTCTGCGACTTCACGGTCCCGTCACTGCAGCCCAGCGCGGCCGCGGTCTCGGCGACCGACAGGCCGGTGAAGAACCGCAGCACGAGCACGGCCTGCTGCCCTTCGGGCAGCGTCCGGACCGCGTCGAGCAGCCGGTCGTCGGCGACGGGGTCCACCATCGGGACGTCGACCTCCAACCCGGTCTCCGGTGGCCGGCGCGACAGCGATCGCCACCGGTCCTTGACCAGGTTGACGACGACCCGCCGCGCGTAGGCCTCCGGGCTCGACCGGGCCGAGCGCCACCGCCGGGCGGTGCGCAGCAGCGCGGTCTGGATGATGTCTTCGGCGTGCCCGCGGTCACCGCACAGCAGATAGGCCGTGCGGACCAGCCGGTCCGAGGAGTCGCGGACGAACTCCTCGAACTCGCGCTGGTACCCGCGGGCGATCACCCGTTGCTCCTTGTCGTCACGCCCCTCAGAACTCCGGCCGGCCGCCCCAGGTTGTCAGGCGGCCAGTTTTCCGAGGAGCCCGGCGAGTTCGACCGGCGTCGTGATCATGCAGTCGTGGCCGGTAGGGAGCTCCCAGATCTGGTCGGAGGCGGGCACCGGCCGGCGTTCGGGGGCGCCGACGGTGCAGTGGATGTGGGTGCGTGGGATTCGGGCCGCGGCCGGGTCGGAGCGGTGGGCCGGCTGGCGGAGGCACTCGACCGGCTGGTCGGCGAGCATCGTGCGCAGCCAGGCGACGTCGGCCGGGTCGGTGACGCCGAACAGCCCGCCCGGGGTCTCCGGCAGCGGCGGGATCCGCCAACTCCCGGCCGCGTCGATCAGGACCTGGGTGAACGGCATGACGTCGAGCGCGCTTTCGCCGTCCTCGGGGACCATCGCGTCGAGGAAGACCAGCTGGGCGATCCGCTCCGGCGCGCGGTCGGCGACCGAGGTGATGACCATCCCGGCGTAGCTGTGGCCGACGAGGATCACGTCGGTCAGGTCGTTCTCGGCGAGCGTCCGGAGGACGTCGTCGACGTGGGTGTCGAGGCCGACGTCGGGGCCGAGGAGGGCGGACCGGGTGCCGTAGCCGGTCAGGTCCGGGGCGACGACCCGGTGGCCGGCCTGTTCGAGGAGGGGGATCACGCGCGTCCAGGCTTCGGCGCTGTGCCAGGCACCATGGACGAGCAGGTAAGTTGCCATGCGGTCATGATTGGATCTGCTCATGTGGTGCGCAATCAGGCACTTTGCCGTGCCCCGGTTCCCTCGGAGTAACCATGGCCGGTAGGCGGGTAGGGTGCCGGCCGATCGTCGAAGACAAGTGGTCGCTGGTCATCGTCGAGTTCCTGGGGCACGGCCCGCGGCGGTTCACCGAGCTCCGGCGGGGCATCGACGGGGTCAGCCAGCGGATGCTGACGGTCACGCTGCGCAACCTGGAGCGGGACGGGATCCTCTCCCGGACCGTGCACAACGTGATGCCGCCGAACATCAGCTACGCGCTGACCCCGATGGGCGAGAGCCTGCTCGACTCGTTCCGTCCGATGATGCGGTGGGCCGCCGAGAACGTCGAGCAGGTCGAGAAGGCTCGCGACGAGTACGACGCCCGCTAGAGGGGTCCGAGGACGGTTTGCGGGTCGGCGTCCAGATCGAGGTCTTCCAGGGCCGGGAGGAGCGTGCGCTCCTCGAAGCGGAAGTGCGATTCCATGATCGCGGCCACGCCCTGGAGGTGGCGTCGCAGCTCGTCCGCCGTCGCCGACCGATCGACGGCGGCCTGCAGGCCGCCGAGAAGGTACCCGATCATCGAATGGTCCTGCTCGAGCCGGCGGATCGTGTCGCGCAGCTCCGGATGCTGCGCGGCGAGCGCCGGGAACAGTTGCCGGTCCTCGCCCTCGTGATGTCCGGTGAGGGCCGCGCAGAAGCCGTGGCAGTACAGCAGCAGGTCGTGGATCTCGACGTCTTCGTCGCGCGTGGCCCGTAGCGCGGCCCGGAGGCGCTCGTGCACGGTACGCAGTTCTCGGCTCCAGGCCACCAGCCTGGTCTTGTCGCCCTCACCCACGGGTGACGGGCGAAGGGAACGACGTGGTCACGTCGCGCTCCTTCGGTCCGACGCCTCCATGCCTGGCACAGCCTGCCACCGGCACGCGACGTTGGACGCAGTCTAGTGGGCCGGGGCGTCGTGGGGCCGGGCGTCTTGGGGACGGGCGGGCAGTTCGGTCGGGTCGACCAGGCGCTTCTGGGCCCGGGAGACGAGGTAGTCCCGCACGGCCTGCTCCAGCGGCCGCAGCACCACCCGGTCGGGTGCGTCCTTCGTGATCGTCATGGGGTAAGCGTCGGCCATGAGGATGGGAAGCACCTGAGTAGTTCTGCGGGTCGGAACCAGGCTCGCAGCCACTCCCGGGTCCGGGTGGGGTCTGGGGCGTGGGGGCTGGGGCGTGGGGGCTGGGGCGTGGTCGTCCGGTCGGCGTCGCCGGCGAGGTCGGCGATCGCGCGCAGCGACTCCCGCCAGGCGCGGTAGGCCGAGTCCGAAGGGCACGGGGCCATCGCTCGGGTCGCGTGGCCAGCGGCCCCCGCACGCGCACCTCGGTGCACCGGACCGCCGGCTGGGCGCCGTCGATCGCCCCGACGACGTCGGCACCGTGATCTCGGCCGCCGTGCTGAGCACGACGCTAGCAGCCCCCGTCTCGACCTACGGACGACCGCACCCGACGCGCCCCGTGCGCTCCACGCGGCGAACCGGGCGATGCACGACTCGCCGCTGGACCCGCGAACTCCTGAAGCCGCGGATCTCGAACCACTGCCTCGACAGGCGCAGCCACGCGCGCTGGACCAGGGCGGGAAGCTGGACCGCATCGTGCAACGGGTCGCGGGGCGCGAGTAGGCGCTGTTCACGCCGATCGAGCGGCCGGGGCGGAAATGAGCCCGAAGCTGCGACAACGCTGACCGCGGCCGGCGTCAGCGACCAGGTCTGAGCCGAAGTGCGGGGCGTGTTGAGCGACGAGGAGCTCGGCGCGCTGGTCGAGCAGGTGGCGCTGATGAAGCATTCGACCGATTCGGAGTCCCGTTGCAGGCGCCGGCCGGGGGGTGGGTGACAGGACGCGGCCCGTCCGTCGGGGTGGGCGGAGGGGCCGCGGGCTCATATGCGGCCCGAGACGCGGACGCGCCTGGTGGCGCAAGCGCGATCGGACGCGCACGCGGCCCAAGGGGCGGCCCGAGGCGCGGACGCGCCTGGAGGCGCAGGCGCGATCGGACGCGCACGGGCACTCCAAGGCGCGGGCCGAGACGCGGACACGTCTGGAGGCGCAAGCGCGATCGGACGCGCACGCGGCCCGAGGCGCGGACGCGGCCCAAGGCGCGGACGCGCCTGGAGGCGCAGGCGCGATCGGAAGCGCGCGCTCCGGAGCGCCGGGCCGAGACGCGAGCGCGGGCCGAGACGCCGACACGAGCCGAGACGCGGACGCGGACCCGGACCCGGACTGAGACGCGGACACGGACCGAGACGCGGACACGAGCCGGGCCGCGGACACGACCGGAAGCGCACGCAGCCCGGAGCGCGCGCGGCCCGGAGCGCACGCAGCCCGAAGCGCACGCAGCCCGAAGCGCACGCAGCCCGAAGCGCACGCAGCCCGAAGCGCACGCAGCCCGGAGCGCACGCGGCCCGGAGCGCAGGCAGCCCGAAGCGCAGGCAGCCCGAAGCGCAGGCGGCCCGAAGCGCGGGCCGAGACGCGAGTGCGGGCCAGGCGCGGCGCGGCCTCGGCGCGGGTGGATCGGGTGGGCGTTAGCGGCCGGCGAGGACCGCGTCGGCGGCCTCGATGTCCTTGAAGAACCGGCGGTGGATCCGCAGCTTCTCGTTGGCGACCGGCAGCACGTGCCAGACCCCCGTGCCCGGGCCGAGCCGCGTGGCCCGCGGCAACTCGGTGACCACGCTGCGGGCCTTCTTCATGCTCGCCGGCCCCGCATCGAGCACCAGGATGCGGTGCGACGTGACCGCGAGGATGCGGTACCGGTTGAGGCCGAGGAACACGAAGACGCCGGCGAACGCGGCGACATACTGGCTGGCCGTCTGGGCCCCGATCACCTGGGTGATGGTCTCGCCGGGCGACAGGAACGGCTGGGCCGATTCACGCATCTTGTCACGAAGTGCCACGGGAATTACTCCACGGAAGATAGCGGCCAGCCATGGGCGTGACCGAGGGGTGGGGGCCGCCGGTCGAGCACCTCCGGGCGGCGGCAGGCTCGGAAAGTACCAGAGGTGACCGAGGGAAGATAAGAGTCCACTGTGTCTTCTCTGAACTTCTGTCCAGAACGCGACACCGGTCCATGTCGGCCAGGCAGAGCCGAGCGGCCCGGCGTGGCAAGCCGGATCCCTGGCCCGCCGGAGGTCAGCCCGCTCGTCCGCACGAGGCCGTCGGTCCAGCACGCTGCGGGCGCGCGCCGGCGGGTCAGGCGGCGCCCTCGGTAATCACCGCCCACGTCGTCTCCGGGGCCGGGCTCGTCCCGGGGTCGGCGGCGAACCAGGCCCCGTTCGTGAAGCCGAGCCCGTGGTTGCCGTTGCCGACCAACTGAACCGTTCCGTTGCCCTGATCGGCGCGGGTCCAGTAGAGCGACGGGTCGGGCACCTGCTGACCGCCGAACGTGATCGTTCCGCACTGGTCGGTGCCGAACGCGAGGTTCGGGCTCACGTCGAGGTCGAGGCACCCGCCAGTGCTGCGGAGGACCAGCCAGGAGCGGGTGGTCGACAACGGCGCGGACTCCTGCCAGAGCTGGTCCGGCCCGAACGTGCAGGGCCCGAGGCCGATCCGGGCGCGCCGGCCGACCTGGACGAGGCCGAGGCACTCGCCGGTCGCGACGTTCTGCAGCGAGATCGACGGCGTGGGGAGCGGGGCGGGCGGCGCGGTGGCCGCCTGGGCCGCGGCCGGAACCGCGACCACCGCGGTGGCGAGGGCAGCGGCGGCAGTCGTGAGAGCGCGAAGCATGGAAATCTTCCTGTCCGGTGTTCGTTGGCTCGATCAACGATGCCGGTCCCCGGCGGATCCGCTGGTCAGGACGCCAACGTTCCGTCCGTCATCCCCGCTACCGTGAACGGTCTACTGAGGCGGTGATCCTCGTGCGCCGTCCGCCCAGCATGGTCCGCGCAATGCTTCCCGTCCTGCTCGGGTTGACCGCCGCCTACGGCGTCGTCGACGCGATCGTCGCGCCGGCCCTGACCGCCTTGATCGGCGAGCTCACCGCTCCGGACGGCCTACGGCGCACCAACGCGCGGTTCACCATCTCGCGGAACGCGGTCCGGATCCGGCGCGGGCGTGATCCACGATCGGAGCTTGTCCGGGTTGCGCATGACCCAGATGCGGCCGATGCGATCGCCGGTGAAGCCGAACGCGAAGACCGTCGCGGTGACGCCGTCGTGCTCGGCGACCAGGCCGGGCTGACCGTTGACGGTGCGTTCGACGATCGCCGTGTGGTCGTCGGCCCGGTCGGCGAGCTCCAGCCAGGCCTGCGCGACCGCGGTGGCTCCCTCGATCGGCTCCAGGAACGTCAGTACGCGCCCGCCTCCGTCGGCGACCGCGGTCGCGTCCGGATCGAGGAGGTCGAGGAGCGCTCCCATGTCCTTGGCCGCCCAGGCCCGCCGGAATCGGCGGACGATCTCGGCGCGGTCCCCGGCCGCGGCCCGGCCAGCCGGTCCGGCCGGCACCGAACGCACGCGGCGACGGGCCGACGAGGCGAGCTGACGGCTGGCCGCCGGGCTCCGCCCCAGCACCGCCGAGACCTCGGCGAACGAATACCGGAACACGTCGTGCAGGATGAACGCGACGCGCTCGGCCGGGGTCATCGAGTCGAGCACGACGAGGAACGCGATGCTCACCGACTCGTCCAGCGTCACCCGGTCGGCGGGATCGGCGTCGGGAAGCGGCTCGGGGAGCCAGCCGCCGACGTAGCGCTCCCGGCGGACCCGGGCCGAGCCCAGCAGCGTGAGGCAGAGCCGGCCGGCCACGGTCGTCAGCCAGGCGCCCGGAACCTCGATCGCGTCCCGCTCGGCCGGCGACAGCGCGTACCAGCGGGCGTACGTCTCCTGGACGACGTCCTCGGCCTCGGCCAGCGAGCCCAGCAGCCGGTAGGCCAGGTTGATCAGCCGGCGCCGCTCGCTCATCGGGGTGCTCACATCACTACGACGGGACAGCGCCCGAAAACGTGAGGCCTGACATCCCGGCCACCCATCCGGTCGAACTCAGCATGACCGACGAACTCACCACGACTGCCATTGAACGCGCCGCCGCCGCCCTCACCGCCCACGGGTTCGGCGTCGAGATCCTGGACGACGCCGCAGCCGCCCGTGAACGGGTCCGGGAGCTGATCCCCGCGGGCGCGAGCGTCTTCACCGGGGCCAGCGAGACCCTCCGGCTGTCCGGCCTCGACGACGATCTCAACACCGGCGGACGCTACGACGCACTCCGCCCCCGCGGCCTGGCCATGGACCGGGCCACCCGGGCCGACGAGATCCGGCGGATGTTCGCCGCGCCCGACGTGGCGGTCGGCAGCGTCGCCGCGGTGACCGAGACCGGGTCGGTGGTGATCGCGTCCGGGAGCGGGAGCCAGCTCCCGGGGTACGCGGGCGGAGCCGGCCGGGTGATCTGGATCGTCGGGGCGCAGAAGGTGGTGCCCGATCTGGACGCCGCGCTCGCCCGCGTCGAGCAGCACTGCCTGCCGCTGGAGAACGAGCGGGCGCTGCGGGTCTACGGCGTGCCCAGCGCGGTCAACCGCCTGCTGATCCTCAACGCCGAACCGCGGCCCGGGCGCGCCACCGTGCTCCTGCTACGCGAGTGCATCGGCTTCTGAGAGCCGGAGCTTGAAGCCGTCGTGCGAGCGGGCGAAGCCGAGCCGCTCGTAGAACCGGTGCGCGTCGGTGCGGCTCTTGTCCGACGTCAGCTGCACCAGCGCGCAGCCCCGGCGGCGGGCCTCGTCGATCGCCCAGCGCATCATCGCCGCGCCGAGGCCCCGGCCGCGGTACTCGGCGGCGACCCGGACCGCCTCGATCTGGGCCCGCCGGGCGCCCCGGCGGGCCAGCCCGGGGATGATCGTCAGCTGGAACGTCCCGATCACCCGGCCGTCCGCTTCCGCGGCGACGAGCAGCTGCGCAGGGTCGGCGTCGATGGCCGCGAACGCGGCCTCGTAGGGCGCCGGGTCGTCGGGGTTCTCGCGGTGCGTGCCGAGCTGGTCCGCGGCCAGGAGCGCCAGCAGCTCGGGCAGATCGTCGCGCCGGGCCCGGCGCAGGTCTACGGTGACGCCTTCGATGTCCACAGGTGGGTCACGGTACCGGGCCGGGCGTTCGGCCGGTGTCGCGCGGGTTCCGTTGTTGCGACGCTGGATCGGTGGGTAGAGCGAAGGCTGCGGTGGGGAGCGTCGTGTTCCTCGTGGTCGCGCCGGGCACGGTGGCCGGTCTGGTGCCCTGGGTGCTGAGCGGTGGGTGGCGGTCGGCGGATCCGCCGGTGGTCGCGGTGGTGGTGGGCTGGCTGCTGGTGGTGGCCGGGGCCGGTGTGCTGCTGCACGCGTTCGCGCGGTTCGTCGTCGAGGGGATCGGGACGCCGGCGCCGGTGGCGCCGACCCGCGAGCTGGTCGTCGGCGGTCTCTACCGGTACGTCCGCAACCCGATGTACGTCGCGGTCGTGACGGTGATCGTCGGGCAGGCGCTGCTGCTCTGGCGTCCGGAGCTGCTCGCCTGGGCGCTGCTCTCCGGGCTGACGATGATGGGCTTCGCGAAGGGCTACGAGGAACCCACCCTGCTGCGCGACTTCGGCGAGAGCTACGCGGAGTACCGCCGGAACGTTCCCGGATGGTGGCCCCGCCTCACTCCCTGGCGCAACGACTAGCGTCACTCCATCGCCTGCGTCTCGACCAGGATCACCGCCTCCGGCCGGGTGTCGGCGCGGTACCTGGTCCACGCCACCGCCGGGCTCCCTCCGCCCGCGCCGAGAACGTCCTGCGGGACCCACCCTCCGGACTCCCGCCCCATCGGCCGCGGCAGCGTCAGCGTCTTCTTCGTCCGCAGGTCGTAGACGGTCGTGCCGGAGACGAACAGGAACCGATCGCGGACGATGCCGAAGATCTTCCCGCCGGTCGCGAGCGGACGCGCGTCCGAACCGTCGCGGCGGGCCGCCGCGAGCCGGCCGGCCTGCTGGCCGACGCACCAGGAGAGCGAGCACTCGACGCCGGTCCAGGCGGCCGGCGGCCGGGCCGGCCGCTCCTCGCCGGTCTCCGCGTTGCGGATCGACCGGAAGCCCGGCGTGCGGAGATCGCTGAGCCACGGCCACTGCAGCACGGTCCGGCCCGTCGAGTCCGGCAGCGTCCGGACCTTGCCCTCCCCGATCCGGACGGTCCGGATCGCCGCGGGCACCACCGCGCCCTTCTCGGGCTTCAGCGCCGGGCTGAGGATGATCGTGTCGCCGCTGATCAGCAGCCGGACCGCGCTCAGGTCGACGCCGTGCGACGTGCTGATCGGATCGCTCAGCACCTTGCGGGCCCTGCCCCCGCCGGCCGGCGCGTACCAGAGGTAGACCGGGGCGTCCTCGCTGATGTTCCCGGAGGGCTGCCCGATCCACGCGACCCACCGGGTCTCCCCCGCGTCGACCGGCTGGGCGACGACGACGACGTGATCGCCGTACTTGCCCACCGGGCGGGCCTTGCCGGTCGCCGGGTTCAGCGTCCACACGTGCGGCATGTCGGGGTCGTCGGTCGTCGGGACGACCACCAGCTGGCCGTCCGGGAGTATCCGCTCGACGCCGAATCCGGTCGGCCGGCCCTTGATCGGGATCGTCCCGGGGATCGTCCGGACGGCGTCGGGCCAGACGTCGGCGATCGGGGAACCGTCCTCGTAGTCGGTGTGGACGATCCGGACCGGCGGGGTGATCGGACGGATGTCCTCGCCGCCGGTCACCAGCCGGATGACGGTCACCGCGGCGGCCAGGACGATCAGCACGGTGATGGCGGCCGCGGCGACCAGCAGCCGGCCGCGGGGGTCTTCCTCCGCTCGGCGGGCGCGCTCGCGGAGCAGCGCCTCGCCGGCCTCGCCGGCCGGCTCGGGCGCGGCCTCGGCCGCGCGCCTCAGGACCTCGGCGAGGGAGACTTCCAACGCGTCAGGCACGGGTGCTCCTCTCGTTGTCGACGACGCTGAGCGAGACGATCCGGTCGTCGGTGACGTGGCTGCGGAGCCGGCGGAGGGCCCGCAGCGCCTGGCTGCGTACCGTGCCGCGGGAGATGCCGAGGACGTCGGCGATCTCGTCGTCGTCGAGGCCCTCGTAGTAGCGGAGGACGAGGACGGCGCGCTGGCGGCGGCCGAGCACCTCGAGCGCCTGCCAGAGGCCGGTGTCGTCCTCGACCCGGCGTAAGCCGGGGTCGGGCGAGCCGCGCTCGGGCACCAGACCGGTCAGGTGCTCACCACGACGGCGGCGCCACCAGCTGACGTGCAGCCGGGACATCGTGGTGCGCACGTACGCCTCGGGATGTTCGCGGCCCTTGCCCCGGTCCCAGGCGTCACGGAGCCGGAGGAGCGCTTCCTGGACCAGGTCGGCGGCGGTGTGCGGATCACCGGCCAGCACGTAGCCGTAGCGCAGCAGCGATCGGCTGCGTTCGGTGACGAACCGCACGAACGCGTCGTCGTCCGGGCCCATCGAGCATCATCCCCGTTCGTCTGGTCGCCCCCTGAACGCGGCTGGGCGCCGAACTGTTGCACGGGCGGGCGTCATTACGCTGCGTCTGGTGGACAGCCCTGTACTTCTCCTCGTGCTGAACCTGGCCGGGACGTTCGTGTTCGGTCTCAGCGGCGGCCTGGCGGCCGTGCGGGCGAGGCTCGATCTGGTCGGCGTGATCGTGCTGGCGACGGTGGTCGGGCTGGCCGGCGGCGTCGTCCGGGACGTGCTGATCGGCACTCCCCCGGCCACGTTCCGGGACTGGCGCTACCTGGCCGCCGCGGCCGCCGGCGGCCTCGTGTGCAACGTCGCCGGTCGGGTCCTGGAGCGCTTCGAGCGGAGCATCCTGGTCTTCGACGCCCTCGGGCTCGGGCTGGTGTGCGTGACCGGCGCGACCAAGGGCCTGCAGTTCGGGCTCGGCCCGGTGCAGGCGATCCTGCTCGGCGCGACCAGCGGGATCGGCGGGGGCATGCTGCGCGACCTGCTGCTCCGGCAGGTCCCGACGGTGCTGCGCGAGGGCCTGTACGCGATTCCGGCGCTGCTCGGGGCCACGGTGCTGGTCGTCGCGCAGTCGCTCGGGGACACGGGGCCGGTGTACGCGGTGGTGGGGGCGGTGGTCTGCGTGGTGGTGCGGCTCGTCGGGTTGAAGTACGACGTCAACCTGCCGGCCCCGGCGAGCGCCCCGAATCCGGTTGAGCCGGGAACCGGCGGGTAGTCGGGTCCCCGAGGAGGACAACCCATGGTCCTGGGCGACACCGACAGCGGACGGGATTCGGCGTCGGACGGCGAGCCCGAGCTCGACGACGCGTTCGACCGGCTGGTGTCGGAGGGCGAGATCCGCCTGCACCGCCCCTGGCCGACGCTGATCGTCACCGGGCTGCTCGGCGGCATCGACGTCGGCACGGGCGTCCTGGCGTACCTGCTCGTCGAGCACGCCACCGGCTCGACGCTGCTGGCCGGGGTCGCCTTCAGCATCGGGTTCGTCGCGCTCCTGCTGGCCCGCAGCGAGCTGTTCACCGAGAACTTCCTCGTCCCGGTGACCGCCGTGGTCGGGCGCCACGGTTCGGTCGGGGCGCTGACCCGGCTGTGGGCGGTGACGCTGCTCGGAAACCTGGCCGGGGGCTTCCTGGTGGCCTGGCTGATCGTCCGGGCTTTCCCGGACCTGCGCCCCACCGCGCTCACGGCGGGCGCGCACTACGCCGGGTTAGGCGTCACGCTCACGTCGTTCGCGCTCGCGGTGCTCGCCGGGATGGTGATCACGCTGATGACGCGGATGCAGCACGCTACCGAGAGCCTCGGCGTGCAGCTCGTTCCGGCGGTTCTCTTCGGTGCGCTGCTCGCCGGAGGGCAGCTGTTCCACTGCGTCCTCGACTCGATCCTGATGTTCGCCGCGCTGC
Source organism: Cryptosporangium phraense (assembly GCF_006912135.1). Classification (NCBI taxonomy): domain Bacteria; kingdom Bacillati; phylum Actinomycetota; class Actinomycetes; order Cryptosporangiales; family Cryptosporangiaceae; genus Cryptosporangium; species Cryptosporangium phraense. The sequence goes on from NZ_VIRS01000015.1 coordinate 133,966, forward strand.
ACGCCGGCCGGGCTCCGTTCGGGTATCTGGACTGGCTCGGCGCGCTCGGGTGGTCGGCGCTGGGCAACCTCGTCGGCGGCGTCGGACTGGTCGCCTTCCTCCGGCTCGCCCGGGTGCCCGGCCGGGTCGCCGACGAGCGCGCGAAGGCGTCCCGAGCCGGGTAGTCCTACTCATCCGTCGCGGTCGAGGCGTCGGCACGATCGACGTATGACACCGACGAGGATGCGCAGGCGGCCGCTCGGGGAACTGGCGGGTGTGATCGCGGTCGTGCTGGCGACCGCGGCGACCTGGTGGGGCTGGTTGGGCTGGGATGACGAGTACCAGGTCGATCCGGTCACCGGGCAGGTGTCGGGGCCGTACGAGGCCTGGCAGGTGATCGGCTGCGTGCTCGGCCTGATCGCGATCGTCGTCGTCGGCGTGCTGACGCTGCGGCCGTGGCTGGCGCCCCTCGCGCTGACCGGAACGTTCTCCGGGCTCTGGTCGTGGTGGGCCGGTAATCACGACGAGAGCGGGTTGTGGCTGGTCGGCGCGGTGCTGGTCGTCGGTGGTCTGGCCTGGGGTTCGGCGGTGGTGAGCGTGTTCACCTGGCTCGCGTCTAAGGGGCTGGGAACTGGGCCCAGACGTGCTTGAGTGGGGTGGGGCTCTCGTCGTCGGCGAACCAGCCGAGCGCCACCGCGAGGTCGCGGGCGAGCTTGAGGCCCAGGCCACCCGCCCCCGGCGGACGCGTCTCGGCGTACTCCGGGATCAGCCGCGGGTCGTGGTCGGCGACGTCGAGGAGGAACGAGTCACCGGCCCGGTACAGCGTGACGATGGTCGGCGGCCGGCCGTGCTGCAGCGCGTTCGTGGCCAGCTCCGAGGCGACCATCACCATCTTCTCCGGCACCCCGTCGAGGCCGGCGTCCGGCGGCAACGACCGGCCGGTCAGCGCGTAGTGCACTCCGTGCCGCAGCCGGCCCAGCTCGGCCGGGGAATTCAACACCCACCGCGCGAGCCGGACGCGGGAATCGGGAAGCGGCGACGCTGTCAACGGGGCCATGACGATGGTGTGCCCGCCGGACCGTCCTTTCTCACCCCTCGACCGGATCGACCGGGAACGGGTTCGACTTCCCCCTCGCGCGGGTACCCCTCCAGGGACCGATCGCCTACTGAGCTAGGGGAAACGGAGCCGCCCTCGATGACCGACCACCACGTCGACCACATCAATGCCCCCACGCCCCCGCACGGCATCCGGCTGCCGGACGGCCAGGCGCTCGACGACTTCGTCACCGACGACGGGCGGCTCCTGCTGACGGCCTACACGCGCGCGGACGCCGACTCCCGCCGCGCGGTGCTGCAGCTCCTCGGGGGGATCGACGCGCTGACCGTGCCGTGGTTCCGCGAGCGACTCGACACCGCGATCACGATGGCCGGACGACCGGGCACGGTCTACGTCGATCTGCATTCGGTGACGTTCCTCAGCGCCGCCGGGGCCGGACTCCTCGGATCGTCGAACCGGGGCGGCACCGAGCTCGTCGTCAGCCAGCCGTCGCCGCTCGCCCGTCGGGTCCTGACGCTGACCGGCCTGGCCGGGGCGTTACGGATCGACCCGGCCGAACCGCCCTTGTAAGCCCGAACATCGGCCTCCGGCCGCTCGTCGGCTTTGTCGGCCAAACTGGGCGCATGCTCGGTTTGGAGATGGTGGTGGTCCTCGGGGTCGCCGTCGTGATGTGTGGGGCCCTGGCCCGGCGGTTCCCGGTGGCTCCGGCGATCCTGCTGGTGCTGGTCGGCGTCCTGGTCGGTTTCGTGCCCGCGCTGCGACGGGCCGGGCTTCCGCCCGAGGTCGTCCTGCTGCTGTTCCTGCCCGCGCTGCTCTACTGGGAGAGCCTGACGACGTCGCTGCGCGAGATCCGCAGCAACCTGCGGGTGATCGTGCTGGCCAGCACCGCGCTGGTCGTCGTCACCGCGGCCGCGGTCGCGGCGACCGCCCACGCACTCGGGATGGAGTGGGGCCCGGGCTGGGTGCTCGGCGCGGCGATCGCGCCGACCGACGCCACCGCCGTCGGGGTGCTGGCCCGGGCGCTGCCCCGCCGGACCGTGACCGTGCTGCGGGCCGAGAGCCTGGTCAACGACGGCACCGCGCTGGTGATCTACGGGCTGGCCGTCGGGGTCACGGCCGGCGGCGAACACCTCGGAGCGGTGCACGTGGCCGGGCTGACCGTGCTGGCCTACGGCGGCGGGATCGCCGCCGGCGCGCTGGTGGCGCTGGTGAACTGGCAGGTGCGCCGGCGGATGGACGATCCGATGCTGGAGAACATCACGATCCTCGTCGTCCCGTTCGCCGCGTTCCTGCTGGCCGAGTCGGTGCACGCGTCCGGCGTACTGGCCGTCGTGACGTGCGGGCTGCTGATGAGCCGGCTCGCGCCCCGGATCACCAGCGCGACCGCCCGCCAGCAGCTGACCGCGTTCTGGTCGCTGGCCACCACGGTGCTGTCGAGCGTGCTGTTCGTGCTCGTCGGGCTGGAGGCGCAGTCGGCCGTGCGCAACCTGACCAGCGTCTCGGCCGGCCGGGCCGTCGGGTACGTGCTCGCGGTCACCGGGGTCGTGATCGGCGTCCGGTGGGCCTGGATGTACACGACGCCCTACGTCATCCGCGCGCTGGATCGGCGGCCCGCGCAGCGGCTGCGCCGGGTCGGCGCCCGGCAACGGACCGTCAACGCGGCGACCGGCTTCCGCGGCGCGGTGTCGCTGGCCGCGGCGCTGGCCGTTCCCAGCCACCTGGAGTCCGGCGCGCCGTTCCCCGGCCGCGACCTCATCGTCGTCGTCACCAGCGGCGTCATCGTGCTCACGCTCCTGCAGGCCGTGCCGCTGCCGATGATCGTCCGGTTCGCCCGGCTGCCGGTCGACACCTCGGTCGACGAGGAGCGACGGCTGGCCGAGATCACGATCGCGGACGCCGCCATCGCCGCGACCGAGCCGGTCGCCGCCGAACTCGGCAGTGGCCCCCACGTGATCGAGCGGGTGCGGCACGAGCTGGCCAAGGAGCGCAAGCTGCTGGCCGCCGACCAGGCGTCCGACGACCCGCTCGTGCAACACAACGACCAGTACACGGCGTTGCGGTTGGCGCTCATCGGCCGCCAGCGGGAGGCGCTTCTGGAACTCCGCGATCAGCGGAGCATCGACGACATCGTGTTGCGTCAGGTGCAGGGGCAACTCGACAACGAGGAAGTCCGGCTGGCCCGGTCGTCGACCGCCGAGTAGCCCGTTGTACGAATCGAGCCCGGCCCGCGGGCCGGAAGCGAGGTACCGCTTCCGGCCCGCGGTCGCAGCTCAGACCGAACTATGGTCGGTTCAGCACGAATCGTCGCTGCTGAGCCAGCGGTGGGAGCGGAGGAAGTCGCCTCCGCCCAGGATCCCGTAGTACTGGCCCTGCGACGCCCAGGACGAAGGCCTCGAGTAGTTGGCGCCGATGTAGATGCAGACTCCCGCGTACGACGAACTGGTGCCGTTGTTGTAGAGGTACTGCACCGGCCTGGTCGCCGCCCAGGAGCAGACGACAGGCGCGGTCTGCCAGTCGGCGTCGGCGTTCGACCAGCTGCAGCGCCCCGAGCTGTGGTCGTGCACCGGCCAGATACAGAAACTTCCCGACGGGCACGACGGCGCCGCGGCGTCCGCCGGCTGCACCGCGACGAGAAGCGACAATACGACGGATAGCGCAACTGCCAGGACCTTACGAACCATGGCCAGTCCCTACTCTCGATCTGTTCCCCGTGGAGTGGCCCGGTGGCGCGTAGTTCCTCCACTGTGGCCACTTCGACACTCTGGCACGAGCTGTGCGTCGCGCGCCCGCGAAGTTGCCGATTCCCGGGCGAAACCGACCGCGGAACCTTTGCTGCCCCGGCGCCGTGTCATCTGACGTGACGTCACTCCACGCCCGTATCTCGTCCCTCAAGGCCGACCCGCTGGCCTCGTCGATCCACCCGTCCCTGGACTTCTACTACGGCGACGGCGAGCGCGACGCGGCCCTCGACCGGTTCTACCGCCGGTTCGTCTCGCCCGGTGACCTCGTCTTCGACATCGGTGCGCACGTCGGCGACCACATCGCCTGCTTCCGCCGGCTCGGCGCGCGGGTGGTGGCGGTGGAACCGCAGCCGCTCTGCGGCCACGCGCTCCGCACGATCTACGCCGACGATCCCGAGGTGACGCTCGTCGAGGCGGCGTGCGGGGCCGAGGCCGGGCCGACGGTGACGTTCTACGTCAACTCGGAGAACCCGACCGTGTCCACGGTCTCGCCGGAGTTCGTGCGGGCCGCGGACGGGGCCGGCGGCTGGGAGGGCCAGGTCTGGGACTCCGAGATCCAGGTCCCGACCGTCACGTTCGACGGGCTGATCCGCGAGCACGGCACCCCGGCGTTCACGAAGATCGACGTCGAGGGGTTCGAGGAGTCGGTGCTGGCCGGGCTCACCACATCGGTCCGGGCGCTGTCGTTCGAGTTCACGACGATCGAGCGGGAGGTCGCGCAGCGTGCGCTGGAGCGGGCGGCCGCGCTGGGGTTCGACCGCTTCAACGTCTCGCTCGGCGGGAACCTGGCGCTCGAGTACGGCGAGTGGGTGTCGATGGAGGCGATGGGCGCGCATCTGGCCGCGCTGCCGCACGAGGCCAACTCCGGTGATGTCTACTGCCTGCATGCTGACTGAGATCCGGGCCGAGATCGATCGGCTCGACCGCGAGATCGTCGCGTTGATCGGCCGGCGCGAGGAACTCGTCCGCCGGGCCGGTCGACTCAAGGCCGATGCCGACGCCGTGCGCGCGCCGGACCGCGTCGAGCAGGTGATCGGGAAGGTCCGGGCGCTGGCCGGGGAGTCCGGCGCCGACGCGGACGTGGTCGAGGCCACGTACCGGGCGATGATCGCCGCGTTCATCGACCTCGAGCTGCGCGTCCGGCCGGAGGAGTGACGATCAGGTCGACGGCGATCGTCATCCGCTCGACGAACTCGGCGCGGGTGGCCGCTTCCTGCTTGATGCCGATCGCGGTGCTGCGCAGCGTGCGGGCGACGTCGTCGGGCACCGCGTCCGAGAGCAGGGACAGGAACCGCTTCGGGTAGTCGTCCGCGATCGGGCCGAGCAGCTCCGGACTGGTGTCGATCAGCACGGCGATCTCCTGCGCCATCGGGCCGACGTAGCGGCCGGTCCAGGCGTCGAACGCCGCGATCAGACGGTCGCGCAGCGGCCGGTCGGCGTCGGCCAGGATCCGCTCGACGGCGGCGAGGTCGCCATCGAGCGCGTGGACGACCGCGGCCCGGAACAGGCTCTGCTTCGACGCCCACAGGAAGTACAGGCCGGGCCGGGAGATGTCCGCGGCCCGGGCGACGTCGTCCATCGACGTCTTGCGGTAGCCGTAGCGGGCGAAAGTCGCCAGGGCGATCTCCAGCACGTGTGCTTGCCTGTCGGTCACACTAGACAGATTAAGCGCACTCCGTATAGTAGGTCCAGTGGATACGAGAACTGCCGACGACGTCGTCGCCGGCGTCGACCTGACCGGCGTCCGCGCGATCGTCACCGGGGCGTCCTCCGGGATCGGCGTCGAGACCGCCCGGTCTCTGGCGCGCGCAGGCGCGCAGGTGACCCTGGCCGTACGCAATACGGACGCCGGAGCCGCGACCGTCCGGGACATCGGCGGAGGGGACGTGAGCAGGCTCGACCTGGCCGACCGGGCGTCGGTGGCCGCGTTCGTCGAGCGCTGGACCGGGCCGCTGCACCTGCTGATCAACAACGCCGGGGTGGTCGTCAGCCGGCTGACCCGGACGCCCGAAGGCTGGGAGCTGCAGTTCGCGACGAATCACCTCGGGCACTTCGCGCTGGCGCTCGGGCTGCGTCCGGCGCTGGCCGAGGGCGCGCGGGAGCGCGGGTCGGCCCGCGTGGTCACGGTCAGCTCGACCGCGCACATGCGGTCGCCGGTCGTGTTCGACGACCTGCACTTCGAGCGGCGCCCGTACGACCCGCAGGCTGCCTACGCGCAGTCGAAGACCGCGAACTCGCTGTTCTCGGTCGAGGCGACGCGGCGGTGGGCCCCGGACAGCATCGTGGCCAACACCGTGAATCCGGGCGGCGTCGCCACCGGCCTGCAGCGGGACTTCACCCAGCAGCAGAAGGACTACCTCGCGGCGGCCGAGGCGGCCGGCGCGTTCGTCTACAAGACTCCCCAGCAGGGCGCGGCGACGACGCTGGTCGCCGCGGTCGCGCCGGAGTACGCGCACTCCGGCGGTCACTACCTCGACAACGGCCGCGAGGCCCGCCTGGTCGAGAACGACGCCGACCTGTTCACGAACAGCGACGGCGTCAAGCGCTGGGCCCTGGATCCGGAGGCGGCTCAGCGGCTCTGGAAAGTTTCTTCGGAGCTGGTGTCGTAGTAGGCGTGGCCGGTTCGTAGCCCTGATGAGAAACCACCACGGAATCCCCTCGGAGGCACACCATGACCACTCTCACCGCCGCCCCGTCCTCGCGCGTCATCCTCACCGGACTCGCCGCCACCGTCGCCGCCGGCCTCGCCACCCCCGCGGTGGCCGCGGCCGGCCAGGCCGCCGGGGTCAGCCTCGACGTGTCCGGCGCGCCGATCCCGGTGGCCGGGTTCGCCACGCTCACCGTGCTGTTCTCGATCGTCGGCGTCGTCCTGGCCGCGGTCCTGGCCCGCTACGCGCGCCGACCGCGCCGGACGTTCGTCCGGACGACCGCCGTCCTCACCGCCCTGTCGTTCGTTCCCGACGTGCTGGCCGACGCCGCCCCGAGCACCAAGGCGCTGCTGATGCTCACCCACGTCGTCGCCGCGCTCATCGTCATCCCCGCGGTCGCCCGCCGCCTCCGCTGACCGCGGCCCGGAGGGCGTGGAGCGCCGTGCCCAGGTTCTCCAGCTGATCGGCGTCCAGGGGCTCGGCCAGCAGGGACGCCAGCTCCCGGTCGAGCACCGCTCCGGCCCGCTCCACCACCTCCCGCCCGGACCCGGTCAGCTCCAGCACCGACGATCGTCGGTTCCGGGGGTGGGGCCGGCGCACGCACCAGCCCCGCCGCTCGACCCGGTCGACCGCCTGACTCGCACCCCCGACCGTGATCTCCAGCGCCCCCGCCACCTCTTGGACCCGGCACTCCGGCGTCCGCTCGATCACCTGCATCACGTTCAGCGCCCCGAGCGGCAGGTCGCACTCCTGCTTCAGCCGCTCGTCCAGCGCGTTCCAGAGCAGGATCTCGAACCGGATGAGGTCGTCGAAAACCACGCGCAGATCCATGGAATAAACCTAGCACTATGGTTATCAGCGCTAATGACCTTAGGAGGCACCATGGCCCGCGCAGTGCAGTTCGACCACTACGGCCCCGCCGACGTGCTCCACGTCGTCGACGTCCCGACCCCGGTTCCGGACGCCCGGGAGGTCGTCGTCGAGGTCCGGGCGGCCGGCATCAACCCCGGCGAGATCGGCATCCGCTCCGGCGCGATGCACGACACCTGGCCGGCGACGTTCCCCTCCGGACAGGGCAGCGACCTGGCCGGCGTGGTGGTGGCGGTCGCTCCCGACGTGTCCGAGTTCGCGGTCGGCGACGAGGTGCTGGGCTACTCCTGGCGCCGGTCCAGCCACGCCAGCCACGTCGCCGTGCCCGTCGACCAGATCGTCCGGAAGCCGTCGTCGGTGCCGTGGGAGGTGGCCGGCGCGCTCTACGTCGTCGGCGTGACCGCGTACGCGGCGGTGCGGGCGATCGACCCGTCGCCGGGTGAGACCGTGGCCGTGTCCGCCGCCGCCGGCGGCGTCGGAACAGTGGTCGTTCAGCTTCTCCGGGCGCGCGGAGCGCGCGTGCTGGGCATCGCGTCGCCCGCGAACGACGAGTGGCTCACCACCCACGGCGCGACGCCGGTGCACTACGGCGACGGTCTCCGGGACCGGCTGGCCGCCGAGGCGCCGGACGCGTTCATCGACCTGTTCAGCCCGGACTACGTCCGGCTGGCCCTCGACCTGGGCATTCCGGCGGACCGCATCAACACCGCGGTGTCGTACCAGATGAAGGAGGACCTCGGCGTGAAGACCGAGGACAGCCTCGACGCCTCCACGCCGGAGGTCCTCGACGAGCTCGCCGGCCTGGTCGCGGACGGCACGCTGGAGATCCCGATCCCCGCGACCTATCCCCTGGAGAAGGTCGTCGACGCGTTCACCGAGCTCGAGCGCCGCCACACCCGAGGCAAGATCGTGCTCATTCCGTGAGCCGCTGGAGGTTGTCGAGCGAGCTCTCCAGCGCGCTCAGCGGCACGACCGGCCAGGTCAGCATCTCCAGCAGCTTGGGGTGCGCGCCGCTCCAGTCGCAGTACGACGTGACCTCGGTGGCGTCCGGGCCGAGCGGGGTCAGCGTGTAGCCGTAGGTGTGTCCGATCGGCGAGCGGTCGACGGCCCCGGGCTGCCAGGCCAGCTCCCGATCGGACTCGAAGCGCACGATCGTGTTCTTCACCGTGTACTTGCCCATCGGCAGGTCGCCGAGCGGCTCGCGGTCCATGTTCATGATGAACGTGTCGCCCACCGCGCCCACCGGCCGCGCGTCGGGGGCGGCGATCAGCATTCCCGAGCCGTCGATCGCCACCTGGCCGGACGGGTCGGTGATCAACGCGAAGATCCGCTCGGCGGGCGCGTCGATCCGGCGCGTGGTCGCGATTCGTTGTCCGGTCACGTCGGCGGCTCCTTTGCTCGTCCTTGGATCATGGAACACCGTGAGCCTCGATTCCGCCTACTTCGACCAGTGGTACGCCGACCTGGCGACCTCACCGGCCCGCGAGGCGATCGTCGCCCGCGCCCTCGGCCTCCCGCCTGAGCTGCGGTTCGCCGGGATCCTCCCGTGGTCCGGCCTCGCCGACCTCACGTCGGCCCTGCGCCTGCCGCCGGACGGCCTGCTGCTCGACCTCGCCTGCGGCCGCGGCGCGTACGGCGTCGAGGTCGCCCGGCGCGCCGGCGCGCGCCTCGTCGGCGTCGACTTCTCCGCCGTCGCCGTCGGCCAGGCTGCCGCGCTGTCGGCCGGTCGTCTGCCCGTCGACCGGTTCACGTTCACCACGGGGACGTTGGACGAGAGCGGTCAGCCCGCCTCCACGGTGGACGCGGTGATGTGCGTGGACGCGGTGCAGTTCGCCGAGCCGCCGCTGGTCGGGCTCGAGGAGATGCGCCGGGTGCTGCGGCCGGGCGGCCGGGTGGCGCTGACCTGCTGGGAGGGTGTGGGCGCGGAGGTGCCGGCGCGGATCCGGGCGGTGGACCTGGCCCGGGACCTGCCGAGGGCGGGGTTCGAGGAGGTGGAGGTGCTGGATCGGCCCGATTGGCGGGCGGCCGAGCGGAGGCTGTGGGAGATGGCGCTGGAGGCGGTTGATCCGGACCCGGCCGTCCGCTCGCTGCAGGAGGAGGCTCGCCGTTCGCTGGACACGTTCGACGCGATGCACCGAGTGTTCGCAACCGCCACCGCCCCGTGATCGGTGTCCCGGACCTGCCTGGGGACCGCCCGCGGGCTGTTCCGGGACCTGCAGCGTGACGGAGCCGGGGCCCGGGGCCCGGGCCCGGGGAAGTGTCGGTCGACTCGACCGTGGTCGTCGCGCGGTGGGCTGAGCACCAAGATCCACCTGGCCCGAACCCACAAGCGGCGCCACGCCGTCGAATGCGGAATCAACCGCCTCAAGCGCTACCGAGCCGTAGAGGACCCCCGACCTATCCAGGCGACTGGCGCGGCCGAAATCGAACCAGCGCCGGAGGACATCGCGGCGGTGTCGGCGAGGCAGATGAGGGCGGCGTTGTCGCGCTTGCCTTCGGCGCGTTCGCCGTCGTGGTAGGCCCGGCGGATGGGGTCGGGTGAGCTGGCGAATGCAGCGACGTGATCCGGGTGGCTTCACCGGTCAGGTCGTTCTCGAACCCGACCGGCACCTCCAACTCGGCCCTGGCTGCCTAGCCCGGGTGCAGGTCAGCGATGCGGCGCGTCGCCGGACCGGGCAGATGAGCCACATCATGTCCCGGGCGCGGGCGACCGCGGCCCACAGCGCGCCGATCGAGGCCGATCGATCGACGCTCGAGCGCGCGTCCGTGGCGGCCCAGCCAATCGAACAGGCGGGCTTCGTCGTTGGGCAGCGGCGTGTCGTGCCGCCGTTCGAAGGCCGGCAGCCACGTCGACCAGAACAGGGCGGCGGGCCGCTCGGTCACGGGCGGGGGTTCAGGTAACCCCGGGTCGCCAGCGTCCGGGCCCGCTCCGCGTACTGGGCCGACTCCGCAGGCAAAGTCGTCGCCAGACCGTCCACATAGCGGTTGAACATCGAGAACGCGGCTGCGATCAGCACCGTGTCGTGAATGGTCCGGTCGTCCGCGCCCGCCTCGCGGGCCCGGGCGACGTCCTCCGCGGTGACCGACCGGCCGTCCACGCGCACCTTCTCGGCGATCGCCAGCAGCGCCTCCATCCCGGCCGCGTCGCCGCCGAGTTCGCGCGCCACCGCCCCGTGGGTCTCGGCACAGTACGTGCACTCGTTGCCCCGCGAAACGGCGGCGGCGATCGTCTCGCGCTGGGCCGGCGTCAACGGCGACGGGCCGCGCAGCAACGCCTCGCCGAGCCGGCCGAGCAGGTCGCCCGTGTCGGGGTACCCAGCGAGGAGACCGGCGATCCCCGGCAACGGCGGGAGGTCGATGTGCGGCATCCCGCCACGCTACCGGCCCGGCCGTACACTCGCCCGCGTGGCGACGCTCCTGTCGGTGAACGTCGGACTGCCCCGGGACGTCGCGTGGAACGGGCAGACGGTCCGCACCGGCATCTGGAAGGAACCGGTCCGCGGGCCGGTCACGGCCCGCCGCCTGAACCTCGACGGCGACGGCCAGGGTGACCTGGCCGGACACGGCGGCGAGATGCGCGCGGTGTTCGTCTACCAGGCCCAGTCCTACGACCACTGGCGCGAGCACCTGAACCGGACCGACCTCACCTGGGGCATGTTCGGCGAGAACTTCACCGTCGACGGCCTGGCCGACGACGAAGTGTGCATCGGCGACCGGTACCGCATCGGCGGGGCCGAGTTCGAGGTGAGCCAGCCGCGCGTCACCTGCTACCGCCTGGGCCTGCGCCTCGGCGAGCCGCGGATGCCCGCGCTGGTCGTCGCGCACCACCGGCCCGGCTTCTACCTGCGGGTGCTGCGCGAGGGCCCGGTGCAGGCCGGCGACGACATCGTCCGGATCGGCCGGGCCACCGAGCGGATCACGATCGCGGTCACCGACGCGCAGCTGTACCTCCCGGGCGCCGACATCGAGGTGATGCGCCGGCTGCTGCGGGTGCCGGCGTTGAGTCCGGGCTGGCAGGGGTCGTTCCGCGAGCTGGTCGGCGGGGCGGTTCCGCCGGAGTCCCCGGCCTGGCCGGGGTTCCGCCCGATGCGCGTCACCGCGATCACTCCGGAGACCGCTCTGGTGTCGTCGATCCGGCTGGCGCCGACCGGCCCCGATCCCCTGCCGGCGGCCAGGCCCGGCCAGTACCTGACGCTCCGGCTGCCCGACGCGCACGTCCGGAGCTACTCGCTGTCGGCGGCCGGCCCCGACGGCTACCGGATCAGCGTCAAGCGCGAAGGCCCGGCCAGCACCTTCCTCACGACCGGCCTCGCCGTCGGCGACGACCTCGACGTCGCCGCACCCCGCGGCGAGTTCGTCCTCGACGACGGTACGGCTCCGATCGTGCTGCTCTCGGCCGGCATCGGCGTCACCCCGGTGCTGGCCATGCTGCACGCGCTCGCCGCCGCGCACAGCACCCGCGAGGTCTGGTGGCTGCACACCACGAGGTCGCCCGCCGATCACGCGCTCGCCGCCGAGGCCGGCCGGCTGATCGCCGGGCTCCCGCACGCGCGCAGCCACGTCTACTACACCGCGACCGACGGCCGCGTCACCCGCTCCACGCTCGAGCAACTCGATCTTCCGATCGAGGCCCAGGCCTACGTCTGTGGTCCCGGTCCTTTTCTGGACGTGATGACCGCCGCGCTGTCGAGCCTCGGACTGGCGCCGGAGCACGTCCACACCGAACGGTTCACGTCACTGGCCGCGATCAACCCCGGGGTCGTCGGGGGGCACCGGCGGGCGCCGCACCCACCGGCGACGCCGGGCACCGGACCGGCGGTCACGTTCGCCCGGGCCGGGCTGACGGTCCCGTTCGCCGAGGCCAGTCTGCTCGAGCTGGCCGAGGCCTGTGACGTGCCGACGCGGTGGGCGTGCCGCACCGGTGTCTGTCACACGTGCGTGACGCCGCTGCTCGCGGGCGTGGTCGAGTACGCGCCCGAGCCGCTCACACCGCCCGGTGCCGGCGACGTGCTGCTGTGCTGTTCGCGGCCGAGTGGCCCAGTAGTTCTCGATCTCTAGGAGGCACGGCGGTGCTCGACTATCCGCAGTCCGGCGAGCGCTTCCGGAGCCGCGAGAAGATCGCCGCCCAGCGCGGCGGCCACCCGACCGAGCCCGTTTCCCCCGTCGCCCCAGCGAACCGCCCTGGCCGAACGGATCGAGTAGCCCGCCCGGGCTGCGGGAGGCGGAGCGGGCCGGCCATCCGACGCCAGGACGGCCATCGTCCTGATCATCGCCTCGAACCGGGGCACCTCGACAAGCTCACGCCGGGGTGAGGACGATGCGGCGCGGGCTTCCGTGGGCCTCCGACCAGGTGCGCTCCACGTCGGACAACGGGACCGGGTGGACGTCGATCGTGAAGACGCCGTCGGCGATCGCCTGGGCCAGGCCGGACAGCTCAGCCAGGATCTCGCGGGTACCGACCGACCCCTGGCCACTGCCGACGATCTGCGTACGGGAGGCGCGCAGCGCCGCCGACGGGATCGCCGCGGTCGGACCGGCGACCGAGCCGATCTGCACCCAGCTCAGCGGCTTGCCCCGGTCGGGCCGCGCGGTGACGAGCGCGACCATCGCGGCCGTGGCGGGCTCGCCCCACAGGTAGTCGAGGACCACGTCGACGTCCGCGGCGACCTCGCCGACCCGGTCGAACGTGGAGACGTCGTCGGCGCCCACCGTCGCGAGCTTCTCCGCGTTGCGGCCGGCCGCGACGACGCGGCTCGCGCCGAGGTGACGGCAGACCTGTACGGCCAGCCGTCCGGCGCTACCGGTGGCGCCGAGGATCAGCGCGCTGAAGCCGGGCTCGACCCGGACGCGGCGGCGCAGCGCGACCCAGGACGACATCGCCGGGTTCATCGCGGCCGCGACCGCGATCGGATCGGCGCCCTCGGGCAGGACGATGCTGCGCCGAGCGTCGATGACGGTCTGCTCGGCCATCGAGCCGAGCGTCGTGTCCGGGAGGACGAAGTAGCGCAGGTTGCCCTCGGCGTCGCGGCCGACGCCGTCGATGCCCGGGACGAGCGGCAACTCGTCGGTGCTCGTGTAGTGCGAGCCGTTGGCCTGGGACAGCACGCGTGGGTGCAGGCCGGCCGCCAGGACGTCGACGACCAGGTCGTCCGGGCCGGGCGTGGGGAGGGAGAAGTCGGCGTAGCGGGGTGCGGTGTCGAACGAGGAAACGACGGCTGCCTTCATCGGGCACCTCCGAAAGTAGTGGGTAACACGAACTAAAGTAGTTTGCATTGCCAGCAAAAGCAAGTAGGGTTCGGCCATGGAACAGAACGACGAACTCGTCGACGCACTGATGCGGAGCGCGTTCGCGGTGATGGCCGTTTTGAACACCGTCGGCGCCGAGCTCGACCTGTCGCTCACCCAGCTGCGGGTTCTGGGGATACTGCGCGACCGTCCGCCGGTGCGGATGGCCACGCTGGCCGAACATCTGGGACTCGACCGCTCGACGATGACCGGCCTCGTCGACCGGGCCGAGAAGCGCGGGCTACTCGTCCGCCGGCCCAGTCCGACGGACGGACGGGCGGTCGAGGTGTCGATCGCGCCCGGAAGCGTCGAATTGGTCGAATCGACCTACCGGAGGGTCGTGGAGGCGGTGACGCCGCTGGTCGCGGACCTCAAGGAGGCCGACCGGCGTCGCCTGCGGACGCTCCTGGAACAGGTGGGGTCCTGAGCCGATCCGCTCCACGCGGGCGGCCGAACGCCTACCCTCCGGTAGGTGGACATCGGCATCACAACGCTGCTGAACCGGGGCGTGCTGGCCGGCTGGCGGTGGCTCGACCGGATCGGCAAGGTCACGCCGGGCACCCACGCCGCGGCGCAGTTCGGCAGCTTCGGGGCCCACTCCAGCATCGGGTTCCCGTCGGCGACCTTGATGAACACCGGGTCGATCCACGTCGGGTCGGGCGTGATCATCGGGCGGCAGGCGACGCTCTCGGTCGGGTACTGGCCGGACTATCCCGGGTTGCCCGAGCGCGGTCTGGTGATCGGCGACCGGTGCGTGCTGGGTGACAGGTGCAGCCTGCTGGCCCACGAATCGATCGAGCTGGGCGACGACGTGTGGTTCGGGCAGGACGTCTTCGTGTGCGACGCCAGCCACGGGTACCAGGATCCGGACCTGCCGGTCGGTAACCAGTTCGGCAGTCACGTGCCGGTGAAGATCGGGGCGGGGACCTGGGTCGGGCACGGTGCGATCATCCTGCCCGGGACGACGATCGGGCGGAACGCGGTCGTAGCGGCCGGGTCGGTCGTGCGGGGTGAGGTCGGCGACCACTGCGTCGTCGGCGGCGCCCCGGCGAAGTTGCTGCGCCGGCTCGAGCCGGGCGTCGGCTGGGTGGGGCGGCGGGGGGACGTGCGACCGGTGCGGCGGGGTCACTTCGGCGAGGAGGAGTTCGAGTCGGCTTGACCGCTCCTTCGGGGGCACCGAGCTCACAGAATGGCGAGCTACCGTAACTCGGGGCGATCACCGAGCGATACGGGGGATGTTGTGCCGACGAGCGTTGACCTGAGCGGTGACCCGCCCGAGTGGGAGCTCCGCCTGGCCCAGCTCCTGCAGGATCTCTACGACGGCGGCGTGCGCCGCGTGGTCCGGACCCCGCGGAAGACCGTGACGGCCGCGTCGGCCCTGCTGCGGTTACCGATGCTGACGCTCGATCTCGACGATTCGCTGGAGGGTCGGGCGATCCGGGGGCATCTGAGCCGGATCTCGTCGAAGTTGGGGTGGTTGTTCCGGCAGAAGACGCTGGCCGACGTGTTGGCCGTTCCGGCGGAGGCCGGTGACTACGTGCAGGGGCGGAGTCGTCAGACGTTGCGTCGGAAGGTGCGGCAGGCGGAGAAGGCCGGGATCACCTGGCGGGAGGAGAACTCCGCCGAGGAGCGGGCCCGGTTGCTGAAGAAGCTCGCCGAGTGGGAGCGGGTGCATCCGCTCGAGCAGTACCGGATCGACGATCCGCAGCTGGACTATCTGGTGGATTTCCGGCTGTGGCTGGTGGCCGAATCGCGGAGCGGGGAGCCGTTGTTGCTGGCGGCCATTCCGGTGTCGGGGCAGTGGGCGCTGCTGCGGTATTTCCGGTCGATCGGGGCGGGCGACGAGCAGTCGTTGGCTCGGTACTACATGACGAAGGTGCTGGTCGAGGAGCTGTCGAAGCGCGGCGTGCGATTCCTGATCGACTCGCACACGCCGCACCTCGTGCCGTCGGGCCTGCGGCACTTCCAGCGCATGACGGGCTGGCGCCTGGCCCGCCTCCGGTTCGCCTCCTGAGGCGGGCCGCGGATTTGCGACTTTCCGGGGTTCTCAGGCCGCCCAGAACCCCGGAAAGTCGGTACCGCGCGCGGGGCTATGCGGTGAGGGCTATGTACTTCTCCTCCAGGAACTCCAGGATTCCTTCCGAGCTGCCCTCCCGGCCCAACCCACTCTGCTTCACCCCGCCGAACGGAGCGGCCGGGTCACTGACCACACCCCGGTTCACCGCGACCATCCCCGCCTCCAGGCGGCGGGCCACGGCGACCGCCTCGCGCTCCTCGCCGAACACGTACGCCATCAGGCCGTAGATCGTGTCGTTCGCCATCCGCACGGCCTCGTCGACCGAGTCGAACCGCACGACCGCGGTCACCGGGCCGAAGATCTCGGTCGTGTTGATCGTCGAGCCGTGCTTCACGTCGGTCAGCAGCGTCGCGTCGTAGAACGCGCCCTCGTCGGACGCGTGGCCGCCCCGGACCAGCGTCGCGCCGTCGGCGAGGGCACCGGTCACGAGCTCCGCGACCTTGTCCCGCTCCCCCACCGAGACCAGCGCGCCGAGGTCGTTGGAGCGGTCCAGACCGCGGCCGACGGCCACCTTCGCCAGTGCCGCGTCCATCCGCTCGACGAACTCGTCGTGCACCGAACTGTGGACGTAGAACCGGTTGGCCGCCGTGCACGCCGAACCGCCGTTGCGCATCTTGGCCAGCAGCGCCCCGGCCACGGCCGACTCCAGGTCCGCCCCCGGCAGCACGACCAGCGGAGCGTTGCCACCGAGCTCCATCGACGTGCTCACCACCGAGTCGGCGCACGCCCGCAGCAGGTCGCGGCCCACCTCGGTCGAGCCGGTGAACGAAAGTTTCCGCACCTCGGGCCGGTCGATCATCGCCTTCACCAACGGTCCGGTCGGCGCCGGCGTCACCAGGTTGACCACCCCGCGCGGCACCCCGGCCCGCCGCAGGACGTCGACCACGTACGCGGCGGTCAGCGGGGTCTCGCGGGCCGGTTTGAGGATCGTCGTGCAGCCTGCGGCCAGGGCCGGGGCCAGCTTCCGGGTCGCCATCGCGGCCGGGAAGTTCCACGGGGTGATGAGCAGCGACACCCCGATCGGCTGGCGGTCGACGATGATCCGCTTGTCGCCGGCCGGTGAGAGCCGGTAGTCGCCCGGGACCCGCACGGCCTCCTCGGCGAACCAGCGGAAGAACTCCTTGGCGTAGGTCGCCTCGCCGGCGGCGTCGGCCCAGGACTTGCCGTTCTCGCGGACCATGATCTCCGCGAAGAGCTCGGCCTCCTCGGTGAGGATCTCGTAGGCCTGGCGCAGGATCTCGCTCCGCGCGCGCGGGGCGGTCGCGGCCCAGGACTCCTGCGCGGCCGCGGCCGCGTCGACCGCGGCCAGGCAGTCCGCCTCCGTCGCGATCGCGAACTCGGCGACGGTCGAGAGGTCCGACGGGTCGACGACGTCGAAGCGACGGCCGTCCGAGCCGGGGCGCCACTCACCGTCGATGAACAGGTCGGTGAAGAGGTTCATGCGGCACTCCGATCGGTGAGCAGGCCGTCGTGGGCCCGGGTCAGGATCTCCAGCAGAACATCCCGGGAGGGCTCGATCGGGGCGATCGCCAGCAATCGCGCCGATCCCAGCGCCAGCTCGGCGATGCGCGGCAACTCGTCCCGGCCGAGACCGATGTCGGCGAGGGTACGGGGCACGCCGATGGCCCGGTTGATCGCCGCGACCCGCGCGATCGTGCCCGCTGCCGTGAAGCCGAGCCCAGACCCGCCCACGGCCGGGCTGCCCACGGCCGCCGGGCCGTCGGCTTCCGGCGCGATACCGTGCATCACGGCGCCCAGGGTCGCGATCCGGTCGGCGGTCGCCGGATCGGCCGAGATCGCGTCGAGGACGTACGGGAGCATCAGGCCCGTGCCCAGGCCGTGGGGCGTCTTGGTCAGCGCACCGATCGGGTACTGCAGCGCGTGGCACAGGTGCGTCCCGGTCGACCCGAACGCGACCCCGCCCAGCAGCGCCCCGGCCGCGACCTCCTCGCGGGCCCGCCGGTCCCCCGGCGACGCGACCGCCACCTCGAGCCACGGCCCCAGGTGCCGCGCCGCCTGCAGCGCGACCGGCCCGCTCAGCACGTTCCGCCCGGTGAACACGGGCAGCGGAGCGTCCCACGACGACGACAGCTCCCGCGCGGTGTACGACTCCACCGCGTGCACGAGCGCGTCGATCCCGGAGTACGCGGTCACGGTCGCGGGCGACCCGAGCGTGAACTCCGGATCCACGATCGCCGCCGCCGGCACCAGGAACGGCGACGAGATCCCGACCTTGAGCTCGCGCTCCGGGTCGGAGACGACCGCGACCGGCGTCACCTCCGACCCGGTGCCCGCGGTCGTCGGCAGCGCCACGATCGGCGCGACCGGCCCCGGCACGAGGTTCTCGCCGTAGAAGCTGGAGAGCGGTCCGCCGTACACCGCGAGCAGCGCGATCAGCTTCGCGGCGTCGAGCGCGCTGCCCCCGCCGATGGCCACGACGACGTCGGCCGCGAACTCGGTCGCGACCGCGCCCGCGGCGTCCAGAGAAGAGACCGGCAGTTCGGGGGTGACGTCCGCGTGGACGCGAACGGAGACCCCGGCGGCGGTGAGGCCGTCGACGGCCTCGGCCAGGAACGGCGTGCGGGTCAGGAACGGGTCGACGACCAGCAGCGCGCGCCGTCCGTAGGTGCGGACGACCTCGGGGAGCTGGGCCCGCGACCCGTAGCCGAAGTGCACGCGGGACGGCAGTCGCAGAGTGCCGGACTCAGGCAACGAAACCCCCATCCACCGGCAGGATCACGCCGGACAGGTGCGACGAACGGTCGCTGAGCAGGAACGACGCCACCGCGCCGACCTCGGACCCGGTCCCGGCCTTCCGCAGCGGGGTGGCCGCGATTCGGGCCTCGACCCCGCCGGGGATCGCGCGCCGGGTCGCGTCGAGCATCGGGGACTCGGTCGGGCCGGGCGCGAGGACGTTGACCCGGATGCCGAGCGGCCCGAAGTCGTGCGCGGCCGTACGGGTCAGGCCGATGACCGCGTGTTTCGACGCCTGGTACGCGCCCATGCCGGAGCTGCCGCGCAGGCCGCCGATGCTGCTCACGTTCACGATCGAGCCGTGGTCGCGCATTGCCCGCACCTCCTCGCGGAGACAGAGCCAGGTGCCCTTGACGTTGACCGCCATGATCCGGTCGAAGTCCTCCTCGGTCACCGCGTCGAGGCGCCCGGCCTGCGTCATCGCCGCGTTGTTGAACGCGCCGTCGAGGCGGCCGAAGCGGTCGACGGTCGCGTCCACGAACCGGCGTACGTCGTCGGCGACCGATACGTCGCCGGTCGTGTAGGCCACGTCGTGGCCCTCTTTCTCGAGCCTGGCGGTCAGCTCGGCCAGCGGCTCCTCGGACCGCGCGACCAGCATCAACGCGGCCCCGTCGGCGGCGAGCACGCGGGCCGCCTCGGCCCCGATCCCGGCGCTGGCCCCGACCAGCAGGATCACTTTCCCGTCGAGGTCAGGCATGGGCTCTCCGTCCGGAGTCGACGGCCGCCCTGAGCGCGCTGCCGAGCAGGGTCGCGTCGTTGCTGAGCAGGGTGAACGTGAAGCCGGCGGCGAACGCGGCCCTGGCCGCCTCCGCCGTCGCTCCGCCGGCGTTGCCGACCGGCTTGCCCGCGGCCCCGGCCGCCGCCACGACCTCGGCGATCAGGTCGTCGATGTCGTCCCGGCCCTCGCTCACGGCCAGGTCGGCTGCGCCGACCAGGAGCGCATCCACTCCCTCCGTCGCGGCGATCTTCTCGGCATTGCGGACGCCTTCGGCGCTCTCGATCTGGGCGATCAGGACGACGTCCTGCCGCAGGTAGTCGTCGCGAGACATCGCGCCCCAGGCGCCGGCGCGGCTCGTGGAGCCGACGCCGCGGGCGCCCAGCGGCGGGAACCGCACCGCGTCGACCGCGGCCCGGGCCTGCGCCACCGTGTCGACGTGCGGCACCATGATCCCGGCCGCGCCGGCGTCGAGCAGCCGGGCGACCAGGCCGTCGACCTGCGGCACCCGGACGATCGGGGCGACCCCGGTGTGCCGGCCGGTGCCGATCAGCCGGGACGCGGTCTCGACGCTGATCGGCGAGTGCTCGAGGTCGATGACGACGAAGTCGAAGCCGGCCAGCGCGGCCAGTTCCACGACCTCCATCGCCGGGATCTTGACCCAGGTACCGAGTGCGCCGTCGGGGAGCGTCATCATGTGGCCGGATAGTCGTCGGCGTTGAGCACCCAGCCCTGGTTCGAGAAGTCCACGCGCGGCGGCGAGAAGATGTCGATGAGCTGCTGGTGGTCGCCGATGCCCTGGGTCGTGTGCACGGTCGGGGGCGGAATCACGCAGATCGACGGGGTCGCGATCTCGGCGTGCTCGTCCTCGCGCCACCGGGTGGAGTCCGGGCCCCAGGGATAGCGGATGTGGTGCTTGAAGCGGCCCTTCACCGCGAGCGAGATCTGCTCGAAGTCGTCGTGGTGGTGGGGGGAGAGCTTCTGCACGTTCCGGGGCTGTGGCTCCTCGGCCAGGAAGTTCACCATGAGGTTCGTGGTGCGGAAGATGCGGCCGAACCGGCCCTCGGCGATCGGGGTGTCGGCCAGGCGGTAGATCCGGAGCCGGAATCCACCGGCCGGGTCCGGCCACGGCTCCAGCGGCGTCGCCCGGGCGTCCGGCTCGGCGTAGGCGTCCGCGTTGAGGGTGGCCTCGGCCAGGTCGGTGGCCACGGTCGAGAACAGGCGGATGAGGACGCCGTCGGCGTCGGCGCGGACCTCGGAGTCTCCCGGCGGGACGACGACGAAGGCCTCCTCGGCGACGGATTCGGACGCGTCGCCCGCGGTCACCGTGATCGGGGCGCTGTCGGAGTAGAGCAGGACCGCGTACTCGTCGGGCTGGGCGGTGCGGGGGAAGACGTCGCCGGCGCGGGCCTCGGTGTAGGCGATCACCAGGTTCGTCGCGCGGGCGAGCCAGGTGCGGCTGCCGTTCGGGGCGGTCTCGGTGGGGGGCAGGGTGAGGAACTCGATCCACTGGGACGGCTTGATCGGTGTCGACGGATCGACCGTGCGCGCCGGAGGCGCGGCCGCGAGCTTCGAGCGGATGTCGTCGGCTGCGTACGCAGTCATGCCGAGGTACTCCTTCCGGAGGGGGTGGGAACCGCGCCGCGCCCGGCCGCCGCGGCGGCAGCCGGCGCGGGATCGGCCGGCGCGCCCGCGGCCGGGGTGGCGGCGGCCGGGGTGGGGCGGCCCTTGAGCTGCAGCATCTCCCGCGCTTCGGCGGGCGTCGCGATTTCCTTGCCGAGGTCTTCCACTACCGCACGGATCTTGCCGACCTGTTCGGCGTTCGACCTGGCCAGACGGCCCTTGCCGATCCACAGGCTGTCTTCCAACCCCACCCGGACGTGCCCGCCCAGCCACGCGCTGTGGGTGCCGAACTGCATCTGGTCGCGGCCGGCCGCGAACGCCGAGAACTGGTAGTCGTCGCCGAACAGCTTGTCGGCGATCCGCACCATGTGCGCGAGGTTCTCGTGGTCGGCGCCGATCCCGCCGAGGATCCCGAACACCCCCTGGATCAGCAGCGGCGCCGGCGCCAGCCCGCGATCCACGAAGTAGGCCAGCGAGTAGAGGTGCCCGATGTCGTAGCACTCGTACTCGAACCGCGTGCCTTTCGCCCCCAGGGTGCGGAGCGTGTGCTCGATCCGGTCGAACGAGTTGATGAACGGGTGCGAGTACGTGTTCAGGACGTACGGCTTCTCCCAGTCGTGCCGCCAGTCCTTCACCTTGTCGGCGATGCCGGAGTACACGAAGTTCATCGAGCCCATGTTCAGCGACGCGATCTCGGGCTCGAACCGGATCGCCGCCGCGAGCCGCTCGTCCATCGACATCGCCGACGAGCCGCCGGTCGTGATGTTGATGACCGCGTCGGTCCGCTCCATGATCGGCGGCACGATCTCCTCGAACACCTCGGGCTCGAACGCCGGCCGCCCGTCCGGGTGCCGGGCGTGCAGGTGCACGATCGCCGACCCGGCCTCGACCGCCTCGACCGCCGCGGTCACCACCTCCGACGTCGAGAGCGGCAGGTACGGGCTCTGCGAGGGCACGTTCACCGAGCCGGTCACCGCCGTCGTGATGATGACCTTCGATGCCCGGCGCATCAGGGCTTCTCTTCCAGGCCGAGCAGGTAGGCGGTGTTGTGGCAGATCATCTGCCGGACGTCGGCGGCCGCGATCCCCGAGTCGAGCAGCTGCTGGACGACGTACAGGTAGGCGTCGACCGGCAGCGGGTTGCCCTCCTGGCCGAGGTCGGAGTTGATCACGGTGTGCTCCGGCCCGACCTTGCGGATCCAGTCGACGAGTTGCGAGATCGGCCAGCCGACCGCGGCCACGTCGGGGTGGTACATCGCGAGGTCGTGTTCGACGAACACCCCGAGCGCGACCATCTCGTCGATGTCGGTCCCGGCGACGTTCACGATGTAGTCGGGGTGGTGCAGCAGCATGCGCCGGACGCCCTTGGCGTGGGCGACCTGGAAGAAGTCCTTCATCGCGGCCCCGTCGAGGTGCCCGCCGGTGAGCATGATCCCGGCGTCGGCGACGAGCTGTAACACGAGGTGGGTGTCCTCGGAGACGTCGCCGGACCCGTCGTAGATCGAGACTTCCTTCTCGTACAGCTCGCCGGCCGCGCTCGGGAAGCCGTCGCCGTGGCTGTGCGCGCAGATGTGCTGCTTGGCCGAGACCGTCGGCCCCCAGACGCAACGCCCACCCATGTTGATCGCCAGCGCGGTCGCGGACGGGTTGATGCCCCCGACCTCGGAATTCAGCGCGACCCCGCCGAACACCGGGGTCGGCGCCTGGTCGAGCAGCTTCTTCATCGCCAGCACGTCCATCACCGTGTTGTGGTGGTGGGACTTGACCAGGATCCCGCGCATGTTGATCCGCGCGCCGTCGTGCGAGGCGTCCACGTGGTCGAACCGGCGGGGGAACGGGCTCGGGCCGGAGTGGCAGTGGAGGTCGACGGTGCCGTCCAGGACCTCGAGCAGGGCGGGCGTGACCTCCGGCGTCGTAACCATCCGGGAACCTCCATTGTTCGGATGACGCAGTCCGCGTTCACCTTACGGACGGACCTCAGCATGGTCCACGAGCTCAGAGTTCGCAATGCGATCCTGGAGGTTGCATGTTGAACTTCCGCCTGCTTCACTAGCGGAACTTCAAACGCCGTTCACACCGCACGCAAGGAGGCGTGAGATGAGCAAGCGGCGCGTTCCGAGCCCGCAGTGGCTTCTCGTGCTACCGGCGCTCGCGCTGCTCACCGTGATCCTGCTCGTTCCCCTCGGCCGCAGCGTCGGGCGGAGCGTCGGGGCCCCGGTCTGGACGTTCGAGCACTACAAGGCGCTCTTCACCGACGGTGTCACGCTCACCGTGCTCGGCCGTACGGCCGCGACCGCCGCCATGGTCACGGTCATCGCACTTCTGCTCGGCTATCCCTACGCGTACGTGATGACCCGCGTCGGTCCCCGCCTGCGCGGCCTCCTCATGGTGATCGTCCTCGTCCCGTTCTGGACGTCGGTCATGGCGCGAAACTTCGCGTGGATCCTCATCTTGCAACGAAACGGACCAGTTGACTCGTTCTTCCAGCTGTTCGGGCTGCACGTGGTCCTCTTCGAGTCCGTGTCCGGCGTCGTCGTGGCGATGAGCCAGGTGCTGCTGCCGTTCATGGTCCTGCCGCTGTTCAGCACGTTGTCGAGCATCGACCGGCGGCTGCTGCTGGCCGCCCGGGGGCTCGGTTCGCATCCGGTGAAGGCGTTCTGGCGGATCTACTGGCCGCTGTCCCGGGGTGGCGTCGTCTCCGGCGTGATCCTCGTCTTCACGCTCAGCCTCGGCTTCTACGTCACGCCGGCGCTGCTCGGCTCGCCGCAGGAGTCTCTGGTCGCCCAGCTGCTCGGGCAGCGCACGACCCAACTGCTGGACTTCGAGGGCGCGAGCGCGCTGGGCATGCTCGTGCTGGTCGTGACGCTGGTGCTCGTCGCCTGGGCCAACCGGGTGGGCGGGACGATCTCGGCGATCGGTGCGGTCGCCACGACCCGGACGGAGGGTCGGCGATGACCGCGGTCCTGGAGAAGGCCCCCACCAGGAGGGAACGGGCCGTCGACGCCATCCCCTGGTGGCTGAAGCTGCTGGCCGGCGTCGTCGCGCTGTACTTCGTGCTGCCGACGCTGTTCGTCATCCCGATGAGCTTCTCCACCGCGACGACGTTCCAGTTCCCGCCGAAGGGCTTCTCGTTCCACCTCTACGAGAACTTCTTCACGAACCCGGTCTGGCTCGACGCGCTGCGCAACTCGGTGGTCGTCGCGCTGCTGGCCTCGCTGCTGGCCACGGTCGTCGGCACGGCGGCCGCGCTGGGGCTGCACAACCTGCAGGGGCGGCTGGCCCGGTTCGCCCGGACGCTGCTGATGATCTCGATCGTCACCCCGGCGATCGTCATCGCGGTCGCGATCTACATCTCGTTCCTGCAGTGGCAACTGGTCGGGACGCTGGCCGGCTACGTCCTCGCGCACGCGGCGATCGGCGTCCCGTTCGTGCTGGTGTCGGTGTCGAGCGCGCTCGGCGGCTTCGACCCGAAGCTGCTCCGGGCGTCGGCCTCGCTGGGCGCGCCGCCGGTCCGGACGTTCCTCCGGGTCACCGCGCCGCTGATCAGCCGGGGAATCGTCACCGGCGCGGTGTTCGCGTTCGTGACGTCGTTCGACGAGGTCGTGAT
Source organism: Cryptosporangium phraense (assembly GCF_006912135.1). Lineage (NCBI taxonomy): Bacteria > Bacillati > Actinomycetota > Actinomycetes > Cryptosporangiales > Cryptosporangiaceae > Cryptosporangium > Cryptosporangium phraense. The sequence continues at coordinate 158,321 of NZ_VIRS01000015.1, forward strand.
CGCGCTGTTCCTGCGCTCGCCGGCGCTCCAGACGCTGCCGGTGCAGATGTACAACAGCGTCACCGTCGAGATCGACCCCACGATCGCCGCCTCGTCGAGCGTCGTGGTCACCGCGGTGACCGTCACCTGCCTCGTCCTGCAGTTCGTGGGAAGCCGACGGAAGAAGTGAACATGCCTGCCACCAAGATTCGCCCGGTCGCCCCGGAGAAGACGAACGCCGGCACCCGGATCCTGCTGACCGACGTCACCAAGGACTACGGGCTGGCGACGCCGGCCGTCGACGGCGTCTCGCTCGCGATCGAACCGGGCGAGTTCATGACGCTGCTCGGCCCGAGCGGCTCCGGTAAGACGACGACGCTGAACCTGATCGCCGGGTTCGAGACGCTGACCAGCGGCACGATCGAGTTCGACGGCGCCGATGTCGGCGCGCTGCCGCCGCACAAGCGCAACCTCGGCATGCTCTTCCAGAACTACGCGCTGTTCCCGCACATGACCGTGGCCCAGAACGTCGCCTATCCGCTGAAGGAGCGGAAGCTCCCCAAGGCGCAGATCGCCACCCAGGTCGAAGAGGTCCTCGAGCTGGTGCAGCTGACCGGCCGGGACGACCACTACCCGGCCCAGCTCTCCGGCGGGCAGCAGCAGCGGGTGGCGCTGGCCCGGGCGATCGTGTTCGGCCCGAACGCGCTGCTGCTGGACGAGCCGCTCGGGGCGCTGGACCGCAACCTCCGGGCGACCCTGCAGGCCGAGATCCACCGCATCCACCGCGAGGTCGGGACGACGTTCGTGTTCGTCACCCACGACCAAGAGGAGGCGATGAACCTCTCGGACCGGATCGCGCTGTTCAACAACGGACGGATCGAGCAGGTCGGGACGCCCGAGGCGCTGTACCAGTCGCCGGAGACGCTGTTCGCGGCCCGCTTCCTGGGCGACTCGAACGTCTTCGAGCTGGCCGAGGCGCCCACCGACAAGGTCGCCTGGGAAGACCACGTCTGGGCGATCGACCCGGCCACGGTCTCGGCCCGGGCGTCCGCCCCTGGGAACGCGGTCGCGCTCGTCGTCCGTCCGGAGGACGTCCACATCGGTCTGGACGGGACCGAGCCTCCGACCGGCACCAACGCGGTGACCGCCACCGTTCGCGACATCGAGTACCTGGGCTCCTACCGGATGGCCGTCCTCGCGATCGGGCGCGGCGGAACCGTCGGGAAGGCCCGCCTCGGCTCCCGGGAGGGCGGGCTGGCCGAAGGCCAGCCGGTCGTCGCCTGGTGGCCGGTCGAACGTCAACACCTCGTCGCTGTCTGACCCCCTCCCCCGAAAGAAGGCAACGATGCCCAGAACCAGACGTGCTCTGGCCGTCCTCAGCGCGGCGGTCGCCGTCGCGCTGCTGGCCGGCTGCGGCGGCGGCTCGGCCGCCGAGAACGACCCCGACGGCAAGATCACGCTGACGTTCACCGCCTACGGCGGCGACGGCCAGAAGGCGATGATCAGCTCCTACCAGAAGCCGTACTCGGCCGCCCACACCAACATCTCGTTCACCAACACCTCGCCCCCGGACCTCGCGCAGGTCAAGGCCCAGGTCCTGAGCAAGTCGGTGAAGTGGGACGTGGTCGCGGTCGCGCCGGCCGCGGCCACCCAGAACTGCGGGAAGCTGTTCGAGAAGCTCGACTTCTCCGACGTGAAGAAGGACGACCTGGTCCCCGGCGCGGTCGGCGAGTGCTACCTGGCGAACTGGATCAACGCGAACCCGATCGCCTACCGCACCGACGCGTACCCCGACCCGGCCAAGGCGCCGAAGACCGTCGCCGACTTCTTCGACCTGAAGAAGTTCCCGGGCAAGCGCGGGATGCTGACCAACCTGCAGAACGGCATCCTCGAGTACCCGCTGCTCGCCGACGGGGTCGCGCCCGACAAGCTGTACCCGCTGGACGTGCCCCGGGCGCTGAAGAAGCTCGACACGATCCGCTCGTCGACGACGTTCGCCCCCAACGTCGGTGCGCTGCAGCAGGCGGCGGGCGCGGGCCAGGTCGACATGTTCATCATGCCGGACTCGCGTCTCGTCCCCCTGATGAACTCGGGCACGAAGATCACCGTCCTGTGGGACAAGACCGTCACCGCGCTGAACGCGTTCGCGGTCCCGAAGGGATCGCCGAACAAGGAGGCCGCCCGCAGGTTCATCGAGACCGTCGTGTCGCCGGAGGGCGTCAAGGCGATCTCCGAGGCGCTGGGGACGCAGCCGATCAACAAGACGGCGACGCTGAACCTGTCGGACAACGCGAAGAAGGTCGAGGTCGCGGGTCCGCAGAACACCGGGGTGGAAGTCCCGCAGGACGTCGACTGGTACGCGAAGAACTTCGACCAAGTGACCACGCAGCTGAACAACTGGCTCGTCGGTTAGTCGTCTCTCGATGTGAACTAGGATTCCTACATGGCGAACTCTGACCCGAGCGATGCCTCGACCTCCGACATCCAGGCGGTCGCCCGCGTTGGCCAGATCTGTGCACTGTTCGGCCCTCGGATCCCCGAATTGACGGCGGCGGACATCGCTGACCGCACCGGGCTGAACCGCACCACGGCCTACCGGTACTGCGCGTCGATGGTGGCCGCCGGGATCCTCGAACGGGGAACCCGGCGGGGAGCCTTCGCGCTCGGGCCGCTGATGCTGGAACTGGGGGCACTCGCCCTCGGGCGTCAGCGGATCGTGGAGATCGCCCGTCCGCACCTGCAGAGGCTGAGGACCGCCGTCCGCATGACGGCGGTGCTCAGCGTCCAGGGTCCACAGGGGCCGGTGGCCACGCTGGTCGAGGAGGACACCAGCCGGATGGTCGTGGTGACGGTCCTGCCCGGCACCCGGCTGGACGCCGGGGCCGCGCAGACCCGGCTGTTCCTCGCCCACACCGACGGGTCCACGATGGAGCACCTGCTGGCCGGGCTCACCCCGGTGGAGCGGGCCCGGCTCGACGCCGAGGTCACGGCGGCCCGCCAGCAGGGCTTCGCCTACGTCCGGCCGGCCGGGGCGCCCAGCGTCGTGGCCGCGCCGGTCTTCGACGAGACCGGTATCGTCGCGACGGTGGCGATCCTGTCCCCGGGCGACATCCCCGATCTCTCCCCCGCGCTGGAGCAGCTGCAGGCCGCCGCGGGTGCGCTGAGCGCGGAACTGGGGGCTTCGATTGCCTGAGCGGCCGGCGTTCGACGACCTGGCCGGCGCCCGGCCGCCGTACTCGTCCTGGGAGTACTTCGGCAACGACCGCGGGACGATCAACTTCCTGACGCCGGCCCGGGTGGCGGCGGCGGCCGCGCTGGTGCGCACCGGCGAGCAGTTCGGGCTCGACTACCCGGTGGGCGCGTTCGAGCCGTACCCGACCGGCACCCGCCCGCCGACCAGGCACCAGGTGTTCGCGAACAACGAGTTCCACCGGGACGACTGGCTCGACTCGTTCTACCTGCAGTCGACCACGCAGATCGACTCGCTGCGCCACATCGGGCACCCGTCGCACGGGTTCTATGGCGGGCACTCCCCGGACGAGAGCACGCTCGGGATCCACAACTGGGCGGGCTCCGGCATCGCCGGGCGGGGTGTGCTGCTGGACGTGCCGCGGTACTTCGCGGCCCAGGGCCGCGACTACGACGTCGAGACGACGATCGCGTTCTCTCCGGACCTGCTCGACGAGATCGCCGCCTTCCAGGGCGTGGAGTGGCACGGCGGCGACCTGCTGCTGTTGCACACCGGCTGGACCGCGAACTTCCTGGCCAAGTCGCACGACGAGCGGGTGGAGTTCACCCGGCGCAACGCCGGGCCCGGGCTGGCCCAGCGGGAGTCGGTGCTCCGCTGGCTGTGGGATCACGAGATCGCGCTGACCGCGGCCGACAACCTCGCGCTGGAGGCCGACCCCGTGATCGAGTCGGACTTCTTCCTCGACGGGGCGGCCCCGCCGCCGAAGGGCGTCAACCACAACGGGATGCTGCACCGGCCGCTGATCGCGCTGCTCGGCATGGCGGTCGGCGAGATGTGGAAGCTGGACGCGCTGGCGTCCTCGTGCGCGGCCGACGGTCGCTACGACTTCTTCGTGACCGCCAAGCCGCTGAACATCGTCGGCGGGGTCGGCTCCCCGGCCAACGCGATCGCCTTCAAATAACGGTCACACCTCGACGTGTGAGCCCATGATCACCGTGCGGTCGCGGGGCAGGCCGAAGTGCTCGGCCGCGTCCGCGGTGATGTACGACGTCGCGATGAACAGCCGCTTGCGCCAGCGGGCCATCGTCGGCTCCGGTCCCGTCATCAGGTCGATCTTGGAGAGGAACCACGACGCGCCGTCCAGGTCGAGCGGGCGCTCGGTGTCGTCCGCGTCGAGCTGGCGCAGCGCGCCGAGGATGTCGGCGTTGTCCATGTAGCCGAAGCGGGCCCGGACGAAGCTGATGCCGTCGTCGGCGTAGCCGAGGTCGTCGACCACGATGCGCTCCTCGGCCGGGACGCGGGGCACCGGCATCGTCTCGATCGCCAGGATCAGGACGTGCTCGTGGCGCACGTGGTTGTGCTCGACGTTGGCGCGCAGCGCCAGCGGCGCGGTCTGCTTCCCCCGGTTGAGGAACACCGCGGTGCCCGGGACGCGGGTGATCGGCGGGGTGCCGTCGTGCATCGACTCGATGAACTCGCTGAGCGAGCCCTCCTGCCGGGTGCGCTCGGCCGTGACGATGGCCCGGCCGCGCTGCCAGGTCGTCATGATCGTGAACGCGGTCAGCGCGATGAGTAGCGGCAGCCAGGCCCCGTGGACGATCTTGGTCAGGTTGGCCGCGACGAACAGCAGGTCGATCAGCAGCAGCACGGTCGCGCCGCCGATCAGCAGCCAGGTCGGGATCTTCCGCCAGCGCAGGTGGGCGACGTAGAAGAACAGCAACGTCATGATCGTGATCGTGCCGGTGACCGCCATGCCGTAGGCGTAGGCCAGCGCGGCCGAGCTGCGGAACGCGAAGACCAGCGTGAGCACCGAGACCAGCAGCAGCCAGTTGATGAACGGGACGTAGATCTGCCCGATCGTGGTCGCCGACGTGTGCGCGATCCGCAGGCGGGGCAGGTAGCCGAGCTCGGCCGCCTGGGCCGCGACCGAGTAGGCCCCGGTGATCACGGCCTGGGCGGCGATGATCGTCGCCGCGGTCGCCAGCAGCACCAGCGGCAGCCGGGCCCAGCCCGGGGCGAGCAGGAAGAACGGGCCGCTGAGGTTGGCGCTGTCCTCGATCACCAGCGCGGCCTGCCCGAAGTAGCTGAGCATGCAGGCCGGCAGCACGAGGAACAGCCAGCCCCGGGTGATCGCGCGCCGGCCGAAGTGGCCCATGTCGGCGTAGAGCGCCTCGGCCCCGGTGACCGAGAGCACGATCGCGGCCAGCGCGAAGAACGCGATGCCGAAGTGGCCGGCCAGGAACCCGACCGCGTACGTCGGCGACAGCGCTTCGAGGATGCTGGGGTGTTTCGCGATCCCGGTGACCCCGAGGACCCCGATCGTGACGAACCACAGGATCATCACCGGGCCGAAGAACCGCCCGACGGCCGCCGTGCCCCGGCGCTGCACCAGGAACAGCGCCACGATGATCACCGCGGTGATCGGCACGACCCACTCGTCGAACGAGGGTTCGACGAGTTTCAGGCCCTCGGTGGCCGACAGCACCGAGATCGCCGGGGTGATCATGCTGTCGCCGAAGAACAGCGCGGCGCCGAAGATGCCCAGCCCGGCCAGCGTCATCGCGGTGCGCCGGGTGCGCCCGGCGCCGAGCCGGCGCAACAGCGTGATCAGGGCCATGATGCCGCCCTCGCCGTCGTTGTCGGCGCGCATGGCCAGCAGGATGTACGTGACCGTGACGATGATCATCACCGACCAGAAGATGGTCGAGACGACGCCGAACACGTTGTCGACGCTCACCGGCACCGGGTGCGGGTCGTCCGGGCTGAAGACGGTCTGCAGGGTGTAGATCGGGCTGGTGCCGATGTCGCCGAACACGACGCCGAGCGCCCCGACGACGACCGCGAGTCGCACCGGGCCGTCGGCCTTTACGTCGGACATGAGGGAACAGTACGACCCGCCCGCGGGTCAGAAATCGGCGGGCTTGAACTTGCCTTTCTGCAGGTGGTCCTCGATCTGCTCGAGGCTGTGGCCGGTCAGCTCGGGCATCTTCCGGTAGAGGAAGACGAACGCGACGACGTTGAACAGTGCGTACAGCCAGAACGTCGGGCCGGTGCCGATCGCGTTCATCAGGCTGAGCAGCGTGAGCGTGATCAGGACGTTGGTGCCCCAGAGAGAGGCCGACTGGGCCGCGGCGCCGGCCGCCCGGGTGGCCAGCGGGTAGATCTCGGAGCCGGTGAGCCAGCCCATGAGCTGGATCCCGCCGGCCGTGCAGGCCATGAAGAACACGAGCGTGGCGATGATCCACGGCACCATCGACTTGCCGCTGTGGCCGGTCGCGAAGAACGTCCCGAGCACGATCAGCGCGAGCGCGGCGAACGGCAGCGTCACCAGCGTCAGGCGGCGACGGCCGACGCGGTCGATGATCGCCAGGCCGACGAGCTGGGCGACCAGGTAGGTGAGGCCGAGGGCGACCGAGACCCGGAGCGCGGTGGAGTCGCCGAAGCCGTTGTCGGTGAGGATCGTCGGCGTGTAGTAGACGATCATCTCGATGCCGGAGAGCTGGGTGAAGACCGCCAGCCCGCAGCCGACGACCAGCGCCGGCCGGACCCAGGCCTTCTTCAGCCCGGCCCAGCCGCGGGTGCTGGCCTCCTGCTCTTCTTTGACGTTCTCCTCGATCTCGTGCAGCTCCTGATCGAGGTCGGCGTCGTCGGCCCGGACCCGGGCCAGGGCCGCCCTCGCGTCGCCGCCCTCGCGGGCCAGCCAGCGCGGGCTCTCGGGCAGCCGGAGCATCAGCAGGAACATCAGACCGGCCGGGACCGCGGCCAGGCCGATCGCCAGCCGCCAGTCGATGACCTCGGCCGCGCCGACGATCGTGGCGATCACGATGCCGACGCCGATCGCGATCTGGAAGAACAGCACCAGACGGCCCCGGTAGGCCGACGGCGCGAGCTCGGCCACGTAGACCGGTGCGGTCTGGGTGGCTCCGCCGACCGCGAAGCCGAGCACGAGCCGGCTGAGCGAGAGCGTGATCGGCTCGGGCGAGAGCGACGCGGCCACCGCCCCGACGACGAACACGATGCCGATCAGCAGCAGCGTCCCGTGGCGGCCCCGGCGCTCCGCTAAGCGGCTGCAGGTGAGCGCGCCGATGACCGCCCCGACCAGGATCGACGCGGTGATCGTCTGCTCCCAGACGTGGCCGATGCCGAAGTCGTCGCCGATCTGGAGCAGCGCGCCGGAGATGATCCCGGTGTCGTACCCGTACAGGAGGCCGGAGATCGCCGAGACGAGCGCGACGACGATCACCGAGCCGGTCAGCCGGTCGTTCTGACGGGGGAGTTCCTGCGTCCGACTCATGAAGGGGCCTCCCGGTACGGCGCCGAACCTGGTGCCGACCGAGTTACCCAGGTTCGGGGAAACTCAGTCGGCGAAGGCGGCCGCGTAGTTGCGGACGCAGACCTCCGGGGTGGCCCGCGAGGCCACGACGTGGCCGTCGACCAGCACCGGCGGGTCGAGCGGGACCATCCGGACGCGGTCCGAGCTCGCGCTCGCGAGCTGCTCGGCCGGCAGCAGCGTCCAGCCGATCGGGTCGGCGCCGACCTCGAACAGCGCGTGCAGCAGCGCGCCCGACGGCGGCCGGACCGGCGGCGCGGGCAGCGCGGCCACGATCGCGTCGTACAGCGCGGGGTCGTTCTCCCGGGACGCCAGCCGCAGGCCGCGCGGGTCGAGGTCGTCGAGGCCGACCGCCGGCTTGCCGGCCGCCGGGTGGTCGCGGGACACCACCGCGGCCAGCGGCTCCGACCAGACCCGGACCACGGTGACCGCGGGCGCGGTGACGATGCCCCGCACCAGCGCGAGGTCGAGGTCCCCGTTGCGCACCGCGTCCAGCCGGGCCACGACCGGCAGGTCGATCAGCACCGGCTCGGCCGCGTGCAGGCGGGCGAGCGCCCGGTCGAGCCGGTCGGTCACGCAGGAGGCCACGCCGATCCGCAGCCCGTCCGCCTGCCCGGCCACGACCCGGACCCGGGCCGCCGCGGCCAGCGTCTCCCGGGCCGCGTCCAGCACCCGCGCCCCGGCCGGCGTCAGCCGGACCCGGCGCGACGACCGCTCGAACAGGCGGACGCCGAGCTCGCGCTCGAGCCGCGAGACCTGCTGGCTCACCGCGGGCTGGACGATGTGCAGCCGCTCGGCCGCCCGGCCGAAGTGCAGCTCCTCGGCGACCGTCACGAAGTACTGCAGTGATCTCAGCTCCACGACTCTGGATCTATCACGGAAATTGATCGTTGCCGAGGGTGATCGCTGCTGGTTCGCGCGCACCGGGTCGGCTGGGATCGAGCCATGCGCATCGGAACCGCACTGATCTCGGCCTCCTCCCCCGCCGACGTCGTGGCCGCCGCCGCGGACGCCGCCCGCCGCGGGCTCGACAGCTTCTGGACGAACCAGATGCCCGGCGGCTGGGACCCGCTGACGCTGCTGGCGCTGCTCGACGAGCGCCCGCCCGAGATCGGCACCGCGATCGTCGCGACCTACCCCCGGCACCCGGTGACGATGGCGTCCGAAGCCGTGACGCTGCAGGCGGCCAGGGGTGGGCTGGCGCTCGGGGTCGGCCCCAGCCATGCCTGGTACGTCGAGCAGGCGCTCGGGCTGTCGTACGCGTCGCCGCTCCGGCACACCCGGGAGTACCTCGAGGTGCTGCGTCCGCTGCTGCACGGTCGGCCGGCCCGGTCGCACGGGGTGGACACCGCGCTCGACGTGCGGGCCGAGCCGCCCGCGCTGCTGCTGGCCGCGCTCGGGCCGAAGATGCTGGGCCTGGCCCGCGAACTGGCCGACGGGGTGGTGCTCACCTGGGTCACGCCCGAGGTCGTGGCCGAGCGGATCGTGCCGGCCGTCGCGCCCGGGGCCCGGGTGGTGGTCGGGCTCGGCGTCGTGCTGACCAACGACCCGGACGCCGCCCGCGAGCAGGTCGCCCGGGACTTCGGGATGGCCGGTGACCTGCCCGCCTACCGGGCGTCGCTGAGTCGCTCGGGCATCGCGTCGGTCGCCGACACGGTCGTGATCGGGGACGAGCCGGAGCTCACCCGGGCTCTCGACCGGTACCGCGACGCCGGGGCCACCGACGTCGTCCTGATGCCGTTCGGGGTCCGGGAGCGCGCGCTCGACGTGGTGAGTGCCTGAGCGCGCTCTAATGGAGGGACTCACTGGTACCGGGGTCTCCGAGGAGTGCAATGAGCACACAGATGTCGCATGCCCCCGGTACCAAGGACGACGACCTGCTGGGCCGGGCCGGGCGGTGGCTGCTCGCGAAGATCTGGTTCGGGTGCGTGTTCTCGGGTTTCTACGCGCTGTCGCGGCACTTCGCCTGGCCGGACGCGCTCGTCTCGATCGCCGCCGCGCTCGGGGCGCTGGGGCTGGCGGTCGCCGCGTACTGGCTGCCGATCTGGACCCGGGAGTACACCACCGGCATCCGGTTCGTCGACGTCACGATCCGGGTCGTGGTGTGGCTCGGGCTGGTCGCGGCGGTGGTCTCGCTGCTGGTCGGTGAGCCGGCCGTGGGGCTGGTGGCCGGCGCGTTGCTGCTGACCACGGCCTGGCGCACGTTCGGCCCGGCCCCGGCCGACGGCTCCGCCCGCGGCCGGATCGCCTGATTCTCGGGGACCGCGCCCCGGCCGCGAGGGCCGAGGCGCGCGGGTCACCGGGAGGGCCGGTCAGCGCTGCTCGCGTCGCCGCCTCACCGCCACGGCACCGCCGGCCGGCACGTCGACGGGTCGGTCGTGGAACCCACGACCACGGTGCCGTCCGGGTCGACCGCGCAGGTGTCGCCGTCGGCGACGAACGGAGCCGTCAGCTTCCCGTGCAGCGGATATCCCCGGACGCTGGCCGGCCGGGTGGGCGGCTTCTGGTGCGTCACGCTGGCGATGAACGTGCCCTGCCGGACCCCGTAGAGATACGACTTCTCCCCGGCCGTGACGGCGACGTTCCGCACGTCCGGGGTCGCCCGGCCGATGACGAGGGTGGTGAACGGCGGGCCACCGCTCGTCAGCACCAGATCGATCATCACCGGACCGGGCAGCCACTGCACGTGCTCGCCGTAACCGAGCACGTCGACCTGGGCGGCCGGGGGAAGCGACGAGCGGCCGGCCACCGACCGCCAGATGCAGTAGGTCAGCTTCTCGCCGTCGGTGAGCACGGCGATCGTCTGCGTCCGGGCGTCGGTGACCGCGTTGAGCAGCTGGAGATCGTCGAGGTCGACGAACTGCTTGGCCATCCTCGTCGGCGACATGCCCTGGCCGGGTTTCTCGTTCTTCAGGGCGGTGACGCAGGCGTTGCGCAGGGCCAGACGGCCGGCCGCGGTGAAGCCGGGTAGGTCGTACGGCGCCGGCGCCGGGTGCGGGCGGTGCGACGCGGGTTCCGGCCCGCGGTGGTCGCGGATCAGCGTCAGCACGGTGACGGTCGTGCCGAGGACGACGAGTACCGCGGCCGCGGCCACCAGCGGGAGGAGGTGCCGGCGGGCGCGGGGGCCCGGGCGGCGGCGGTGGGTGGCGATGCGGCGGCGCAGGTCGGCGTGGATGGCGGCCCGGCGTTCCGGCGACACCTCGCGCTCCGGGGGAATCGTGCTGGTCATCGGTCCTCCCCTCCGGCGTTCGCGAGTACGAGCCGGCTCAGGCGTGACTTGGCCCGGCTCACCCGGGAGCGGACACTGGCCTCGGCGATTCCGAGCACTTGGGCAGCGTCCGCATAGGAGACGCCCGACCACACGCAGAGGGCCAGGGCCTCGCGCTCGGCCCGGGGCAGCTCCTCGGTGGCCGCGAGCACCTCGGCCATCCGGCGCTCGTCGTCGAGGCGTTGGGCGACGTCGTCGGCATGGTCGGGCGCCGGACGCGGCACCGGGAGGCGCTCGAGGAGCGCCGCCCGGCGGCGCCGGGACCGGTACTCGTTGCGGACGGTGTTGGTGGCGACGGTGAGCAACCACGGCAGCGCGGAGTCGTGCACCAGCGTCACCGCGCTCCGCTGACGCCAGGCCGCGAAGAACGTCGCCGCGGTGGCGTCGTCGGCCAGCGCCCAGTTGCCGGTGAGCCGGAAACAGTGGTTGTCGACCGCCTTGAGGTGCCGGTCGAACAGCACCCCGAAGGCGTCGTCGTCGCCGGCCGCGGTGGCTTCCCACAGCTGCCGATCGGAGGTCGTCACACTAGTCAGTCACCGCCCGGCGGCCCCGCGTTGCACGGAACGCGAAATCGACGCAGAACCTGGCCGACGGCGGCGCATGCGCGGACAGTAACGGAATCGAACACACGGGGGGACGATGACCGTCACAGTGAGGGTCCAGAGGACCACGTCGATGACCGCGACGGTCGTGAACGCGCTGCTCACGTCGGCCGAGCGGTACGCCCACCTGGCGAGGATCGTGAGCGACCGGTCGGCCGCGGCCCGGCTCGCCGAGATGGCCGGCGACGCCGAGCGGCTGGCCGAGAAGCTGCTCGCCCGCCCGGCCCGTCAGACCGCGACGAAGTCGGCGACGACGCAGGAGAGGTTGTCCGGCGCCCCGGCGTCGTGAACCAGCCGGACGAGCGCGCCCACCACGTCGTCCGGGGTGTCCCCGGTGGTCAGCGCGGAGTGCAGCGCCGGGCGGGCGACGACCGCCGACACCCCGTCCGAGCAGAGCAGGTACCGGTCGCCGGGCAGCGCGGTGCGCAGGCCGAGGTCGGCCTCGACCGCGGACGCGCCGACGCCGAGCGCTCGCGTCAGCAGCGCCCGCTGCGGATGCCCGGCCGCGCCCTCGAGGCTGAGCCGGCCCTGGTCGATCTGGGTCTGGACCCAGGTGTGGTCGGTGGTGAGCTGCACCAGCTCGCCGGCGCGAACGAGGTACGCGCGGGTGTCCCCGACGTGCACGAGACCGAGCTGCGACCCGTTGCGCACCAGCGCGGTGAGCGTGGTGTCGCCACCCACCGCGCGAACCCGGCGGTCGGCGTCCTCGACCGCGTCGACCAGGGTGCTCAAGAGCCTGGCGTCGGCCGGGCCGCTTTCGACGAGGGCCGCGATCGCGGCCGCGCTGGCGGCCGCTCCGGACGGGCCCCGGACGCCGTCGGCGACGGCCAGCAGGTGATCGCTCGCGTGCACGGAGTCGTCGTTGACGTCCCGGACGTCGCCGGGCTCGCTCGCGGTCGCGTACCGGACGGTCAGCGTGGTGGACATGGTGTTCCTTCCCGACAGATGCTCGAGGAGAAGTCCGGCCACCCGGGCGCGGACCGCGTTCTCGGCGGTCACCCGTCGCCAGTACGCGGCGACCGCCTCGGCCGCGGCCGGACCGTCCAGCGTGCAGACGGTCCGGATCTCGGCCAGCGGCATCCCGATCCGGCGCAGCTCGGCGATGAGCCGGGCGGTGTCGAGCTGGGCCGGGTCGTAGAACCGGTAGCCCGACTCCGGGTCCACCGCCACCGGCGGCAGCAGCCCCGACGAGTCGTAGAGCCGCAGCGCCTTCGGCGTCAGCCCGGAACGCCGGGCGAACGCACCGATGGTCAGCAAGCGCACGGGAGCCATCCTCCTCGCGCCGGCCACGGTGACCGGCGCGTTCCACGCTGGGCCCGGCCCCCGGGTGAAGGTCAAGCGCGGTCGAGCACCGCGAACTCCTCGTCGGTCAGCGCGATCCGCCCGGCGGCCAGGTTCTCCTCCAGGTGGGCCACCGACGACGTGCCCGGGATCGGCAGCATCACCGGCGAGCGACGCAGGAGCCAGGCCAGCGCGAGCTGGTTGATCGAGGCGCCGTGCCGGGCGGCGACAGCGGCGATCGCCCCCTGCGAATCGGGCAGGCCGGTGCCGGCCAGCGGGAACCACGGGAGGAACGCGATGTCGTGCTTCTCCGCGTACTCCAGTACGTCGGCCGCGTCCCGGTTCACCAGGTTGAACAGGTTCTGCACCGAGGCGATCGGCGTCACCGCCCGGGCGGCTTCGACCTGCTCGACCGTGACCTCGGAAAGCCCGATGTGCCGGACCTTGCCCTCGTCGCGCAGGTCGGCCAGCGTCCCGACCTGGTCCTCGAGCGGCACCTGCGGGTCGACGCGGTGCAGCTGGAGCAGGTCGATGCGCTCGAGCCCGAGCGTGCGCAGGCTCAGCTCGGTCTGCTGGCGCAGGTACTCGGGCCGCCCGACCGGCACCCACTCGCCCGGCCGGGGCCGGGAGACCCCGACCTTCGTCGCGATCACCAGGTCGGCCGGGTACGGGTGCAGCGCCCGCCGGACGAGCTCGTCGGTGACGAACGGCCCGTAGGAGTCGGCCGTGTCGATCAGCGTGACGCCGAGCTCGACCGCGCGCCGGAGAACCACGACCGCGGTGTCCTGGTCGGCCGGGAACCCGAACGTGCCGGGCCCGGTGAGTTGCATGGTGCCGTAGCCGAGGCGGCCGACGTTCAGGTCGCCGCCGAGGGAGAACGTTGTCATGTCGTTCACCGTGCGTCGGCCCGCGCCGGACGCCCAGACCCGCTCGTGGGTACCCCTGGCAGGGTCAGGAAATCCGGGCCCGGCCGACGCATACTTGGCTCGTGACGACGTTGCTCGGCGAGTTCCTCGCCGCCCACCGCGCTCGGATCACGCCCGAGCAGGCGGGTCTGCGCCTCTACGGCGACCGGCGGCGGGTCGACGGCCTGCGCCGCGAGGAGCTGGCGATGCTGGCCGGCGTCAGCTCGTCGTACTACACCCGGCTCGAGCAGGGTCAGTCGCGCAACGCGTCCCCGCAGGTCCTGGACGCGATCGCGACCGCGCTGCGGCTCGACGAGACCGAACGCCTGCACCTGCACCGCCTCGGCGACGCCGACTCACACCCGCGCCGTCCCGGCCGGCGCCCGGTGTCCGAGAAGCCCAGCCCGGGGCTGCTGCAGCTCCTCGGCGCGATGCCGTCGGTCCCGGCGATGGTGATCGGCGTGCGCAAGGACATCCTGGCCTGGAACCCGCTCGGGCACGCGCTGCTCGCCGGTCACCTGCCGTTCGCGGCGCCGGCTACGCCGGCCTCCCGCCCGAACATGGCCAAGCTCGTCTTCCTCGATCCCGAGATGCGGGCCCTGTTCGGCGATTGGGACGCCCGAGCGCGCGCCGACGTCGGCTGTCTGCGTCTGTTCGCGGGCGAGTATCCGGACGACCCCGGGCTGGCCGAGCTGGTCGGCGCGCTGGCCGTGGGGAGCTCGGAGTTCGCGGCGCTGTGGGGCGACAACCGGGTCACGGCCTGCGGTGCACAGAGCTACGAGCTGCAGCATCCGCTGGTCGGCCGGGTCACGGTGACCGAGCAGGGCCTGAGCGCGGGCGAGTTGATCGCCCAGCGTCTGGTGACGTACACCGCGCCGGCGGGATCACCGTCGGCCGAGGCCCTCACGTTGCTCGCGCAGCTGGTCGGCGACGGTCCGGCCGCGGCACGCCCTTGACGTAACGAACGCGTTCGTTACGATCGCGTTCGTGCCACCTCGACGCAGTCCGGTCAGCCGCCGTGATCGGCCCGCCAAGCCGCCGCTCAGCCGCGACGGCGTCGTCGCGGTCGCGCTGCGGATCCTGCGCGCGGAGGGCCTGGACAAGGTCACGATGCGACGGCTGGCCGCCGAGCTCGACACCGGACCGTCGTCGCTCTACGTCTACCTGCGCAACATGGCCGAGGTGCACGGCGCGGTGCTGGACGCGCTCCTGGCCGACCTGCCGATGCCGTCCGGGTCCGACGACCCGAAGGCCGACCTGGTCGACCTGCTCTCGGCCTACACCGCGCTGCTCTACGAGCACCCCAGCCTGGCCCGGTCGGTGCTCGCACTCTGGCCCTCGGGCCCGAACTACCTCCGGCTGATCGACACGACGCTCGGTCTGCTGGTCGCGCTCGGGGTGCCGCCCCGGCCGGCCGCCTGGGGCGTCGACGCACTCCTGCAGTACGCCACGTCCACCGCCGCCGAGCAGGGCACCCGCGACGAGAACGACAGCGACTGGGACGGGCTCACCGAGGCGATCGCCCGCGCGTCGAACCCGTTCATCGCCCGGCACCGCGACGAGCTGTTCTCCGGCACCCCCGACGAGAAGCTGCGCTGGACGTTCACCGCCCTCATCAACGGCATCGCCGGAACGGAGACGCCATGACCACGATCGCGATCGTCGGCGCGGGCCTCGGTGGCGTCACGCTCGCCCGCGTCCTGCACGTCCACGGCATCCCGGCCACGATCTACGAGGCCGACGCCTCACCGGCCGCGCGCACCCAGGGCGGGATGCTCGACATCCACGCCGACGAGGGCCAGGCCGCCCTGCGCGCCGCCGACCTGTACGACGAGTTCCGGGCCCACGTCCACCCCGGCGGCGAGGCGACCCGGGTCCTCGACCGGCACGGCACCGTCCTCCTCGACGAGGCCGACGACGGCGAGGGTGACCGTCCGGAGATCGACCGCGGTCAGCTGCGCCGGATCCTGCTCGACTCGGTGCCGCCGGGCACGATCCGGTGGGGACGCAAGGTGGTCTCGGCGTCTCCGGGGCGACTGGAGTTCGCCGACGGGTCGGTGGGGACCGCCGACCTGATCGTGGGCGCCGACGGTGCCTGGTCGCGGATCCGCCCGCTGGTCACCGACGTCGTCCCGGCGTACTCCGGGGTCTCGTTCGCCGAGGTCGACCTGCTCGACGCCGACCGGCGTCACCCCGAGCCGGCCGCGGTCGTCGGGGACGGCATGCTGTTCGCGCTCGGCGCCGGCCAGGGGTTCCTCGCGCACCGGGAGACCGACGGCAGCCTGCACGTCTACGTCGCACTGCGGAAACCGGCCGACTGGATCGAGGGGATCGGGTTCGAGGCGCTGCTGTCGGAGTTCGCCGGGTGGGCGCCGGAGCTGCGGGCGTTGATCAGCGAGGCCGACGGTCCGCTGATCCCCCGGACGATCAACGCGCTGCCGATCGGCCACCGCTGGGACCGCGTCCCCGGCGTCACGCTGATCGGCGACGCCGCCCACCTGATGTCGCCGTTCGCCGGGGCCGGGGCGAACCTGGCGTTGCTCGACGGGGCCGAGCTCGGCCTGGCGCTGGCTGGGCATCCGGGTGATCCGGCGGCGGCGCTCGATGCCTACGAGGAGCCGATGTTCGTCCGGAGCGCGGAGAATGCGGCCCAGGCCGCGGCCGGTCTGGAGCTCTGTTTCGCCGACGACGCCCCGCGCGGTCTGGTCGACCTGTTCACCGGCGGGTAGCTGCTGGCGTTTGCTCGCCGGTGCCCGTGCGGCGGGGAGTCGGCGGCCGGTGGGAACTACTCCCCGTCGACCCCTCCCCCGCCCGCTGCCGCGTCGGCCGGGTGGCAGTACGGGGCACCGCAGCCGCACCCGCCGGCCTACGGATTCACCGCGCTCGGCCCGCGACCGGCGGTCTACCCGGTCGTTCTCTTCACCCTGTTCTTCGGCGCGTTCGGCGCGATCTCGGCCGCCCGGCGGGCCGCCACCGCGAAACGCCTGGGCCACTCCGCCCGCCCCTACTGGGTGGGCTTCGGCGTCACCCTGGGCGCCACCGTCGCCGCCTCCCTGGTCGCGGTCATCGCGGCCGTGGCTCTGCTGATCGGTGCGGCCGGCACGTCCGCCGTCACCGGAACCGGCGCCGGCACGGTCATGACCGCTGCCCAGCTGGAGAACGAGCTGGTCGACAACAACACCAACGAGCTGGTCACGTCCGCGCACTGCATTCCGGAGGGCGTCCGGGCCGACGGCTCCGGCACCTACGGCTGCGTCATCTACTTCAGCGACGGAGACAACCGCGGCGCGACGATCCTGGTCGGCCCGGACGGCGACTGGCTCGAGAACTGAGAACTCAGTACCCCAGTCCATTCAGGATCCGCTGCACGGTCTCGGCCACCCCGGCGCCGCGCTTCGGCGACGAGGACGCGCCGCCGGTCGGCACCTCGTCCCCGCCGATCAACGTCATCAGCTCGTCCACCCCGGCGACGACGTCGGCCCGCCCGGCCTCCGCGGCCGCCGACCGCAGCTCCAACGAAAGCCGCAACAACCCCGCCGTTCGCCCGTCCAGCTCCATCCCCCCAGCGTAAAGACCCACCACCACCCCAGGTGTAGCCCCGTACATCGCCGACGCTCGACGCACGCGCCGTCTCGTCGCACTCGCCGCCGGGCGAGGCGGCGCCGGTCGTCGTGCCCTACTGACGCACCAAGCCGGTCTGGTACGCGATCACGACCAGCTGCGCGCGATCCCTCGCGCCGAGCTTGGCCATCGCCCGGTGCACGTGCGTCCGGGCGGTCAGCGGCGACACCACCAGCCGCTCGGCGATCTGCTCGTTCGTGAGGCCCTCGGCGACCAGCGCCAGCACCTCGCGCTCCCGGTCGGTCAGCACCTCGAGCCGCTCCGGGACGGCCCTCGGGGTCGCGTCCGGCTGGGCCAGGAACCGTCCGATCAGGCCCATCGTCGCCTTTGGCGACAGCAGCGCCTCGCCCCGGTGCACGACCCGGACGGCCTCCAGCAGCTCGCCCGGCCCGACGCCCTTCCCGAGGAAACCGCTGGCCCCGGCGCGCAACGCCTGCAGCACGTACTCGTCGATCTCGAACGTCGTCAGCACGACGACCTTCACGTCGCGCAGCGACGGGTCGGACACGATCTCGCGGGTGGCGGTCAGCCCGTCGACGTCCGGCATCCGGATGTCCATCAGGACGACGTCGGCCGCGGTCTCCCGCACGAGATCGACGAGGCCGACCCCGGACTCAGCCTCCCCCACCACGGTCAGGTCGGCGGCCGACTCGATCAGCACCCGGAACCCGGCCCGGATCAGCGCCTGATCGTCGGCGATCACCACCCGGATCTGCTCCACCCCCGCACCCTAAGCCACTACTGCAGACGCAGTACGCGCCGCTACGGCGTGGGGAGGAAGCACCCGGCACCGCGCCGACCTAGGGTCGAGCCATGAGCAGAGCGTTCGACGCCTGCCTGGCCGCCGTGGCCGCCGCCGTCGGCACGGCCGGAGCGGTCGCCGCGGTCCACGCGCCGTGGCCGGTCGTCGTGCTCGCGATCGCCGGCAACCTGCTGCTGGTCGTCCGGCGGCAGTGGCCGCTGCCGGTGCTGGTCGGCGTCACCGCGGTCACCGCGGTCGTCTGGGTGGCCGCCGGCGACCCGCGTCCGATGGCGCTGGGCTGCCTGATCGCCGTCTACACGGTCGCCGCCCGGACCACCCGGGGCATCGGTCTGGTGGCGGCCGCGGTGACCGCGGTCGCGGCCGGCGTGGCCAGCAACCTCGCGACCGACGCGTCGGTGTTCGACGCGCGCAACGTGGTGCCGATCATCTGGATCGGGCTGGTCGCGGCCGCGGGCGTCGCCGTGCGCAACCGTCGCGCCTACGTGGCCGCGGTCGAGGAGCGGGCCCGGCGGGCCGAGGAGACCCGCGAGCAGGAGGCCCGTCGCCGGGTCGCCGAGGAGCGCCTGCGCATCGCCCGCGAGCTGCACGATGTGGTCGCGCACAGCATCGCGCTGGTGAACGTGCAGGCCGGGGTGGCCGCGCATCTGCTCCGCGAGCAGCCGGACGCCGCCGAGGAGGCGCTCGACCACGTCCGCGCGGCCAGCCGCTCGGTGCTGGACGAGCTGGGCACGATGCTCAGCGTGCTGCGCGAGAGCGACGATCCGGTGGCCCCGTCGGAGCCCGCGCCGGGTCTCGATCGGCTCGACGACCTCGTCGAGACGTTCCGGGCGACCGGCATGCGGGTCGACGTCCGCCTCACCGGCGCGATGCAGCCGGTGAGCACGACGGCGAGCCTGGCCGCCTACCGGATCGTCCAGGAGTCGCTGACCAACGCGCGCAAGCACGGCGCGGAGGACCGCGCGACCGTGGCGGTCACGTTCGACGAGGCCGCGGCCACGATCAGCGTCCGCAACCCGGTGGGCGGACCGGCGACCGAGGGGACCGGCCACGGGATCCTGGGGATGCGCGAACGCGCGGCCGCCGTCGGCGGACGGCTGACCGCGCAGCAGCGCGGCGACGACTTCGTCGTCGACGCCACGCTGCCGTACCCGAAGTGAGGTCAGGCGTCCCGACGGCGGAGCAGCACCGCGGCCGCGGCCAGGGCGACGGCGATCCAGGCGACGAAGACGGCCAGCCCGGTCCCGGCCGAGAGCTGATCCGACGTGGTGGTCAGCGCCATGATCGAGTTCCCGGCGTTCGACGGGAGATACGCGGCGACCGCGTCGCTCCAGCTGTCGGGCAGCAGGCTGACGAGTCCGGGCGCGATCAGCACGATGCCGACGAGCGCCCCGATCGCACCGGCGGTGTGCCGCAGCAGGGCCCCCAGTGCCAGCCCGAGCAGCCCGACCCCGGCCAGGTACACGGCCGCGCCCAGCACCGCGCGCAGCACGTGCTCGTCGCCGATCGAGGCCGCGTCGGAGCCGAGGACGACCTGGGCGCCGAAGAACGCGCCGAACGCCGCGACCAGCGAGACGGCCAGCGCGACCAGGCCGAACACCAGCGTCTTGGCCCAGAGCACCGGCAGCCGGCGAGGGACCGCGGAGAACGTCGCCCGGATCATCCCGGTGCTGTACTCGCCGCTGATCACCAGCACGCCGAGCACGCCGATGATCAGCTGCCCGAGCGTCACCCCGGCCAGGCTTAGCCCCACCGGGTCGGACGCGCCCCGCCCCGGACCGGTGCCGCTGCCGACCGAAGCGGCGGCGATCAGCCCGAACCCGATCACCGCGGCCAGCAGGGCCACCAGCGTGATGGTCGTCGACCGGAGCGACCGGAGCTTGATCCACTCGGACGCGACCGTACCTCGGAACGTGACGCGTTCCAGCGCAGTGGTAGTCATCAGGCGGCCGCTTCCAGCGTCGTGTACTCGGTCAGGTCCTTGGTCAGCGTCATGAACGCCTCTTCGAGCGACGCGTGCCGCGTCGCCAGCTCGTGCAGCACGATCCGGTTCCGGAACGCGATCTCCCCGATCGCAGACGCCTCCAGCCCCACCACGTCGAGGACTCCCCGCTCCGCGCTGGTGATCGTCACACCCGGGCCGGCCAGCATCGGCACCAGCGCGCCCGCCTCCGGGCTCCGCACGTGCACGGTGGCGGTCGAGGCGCTCTCCACGAACTCGTCGACCGACACGTCCGCGACCAGACGTCCGCGGGCCACGACGACCAGGTGTTCGGCGGTGAGCGCCATCTCGCTCATCAGGTGGGACGACACGAAGACCGTGCGGCCCTCGGCCGCCAGTTGCTTGAGCAGGGTGCGGATCCACAGGATCCCGTCGGGATCCAGGCCGTTGACCGGCTCGTCGAGCATGACCGTCCGCGGGTCGCCGAGCAGCGCCGACGCAATCCCGAGCCGCTGCCCCATCCCCAGGGAGAACGCCCCCGCGCGCTTCCGCGCGACGTCGTGCAACCCGACCAGGTCGAGCACTTCGTGGACGCGGGCCCGCGGGACGCCGTTCGTCGCGGCCAGTGCGGCCAGGTGGTGGTACGCCGAGCGGCCGGGGTGGATCGCCTTGGCCTCGAGCAGCGCGCCGATCTGGTGCAGCGGGTCGGGGTGGTCGCGCAGCGGGCGGCCGTTGACGGTGACGCTGCCGGTCGTGGGTGCGTCCAGGCCCATGATCATGCGCATGGTGGTGGACTTGCCGGCGCCGTTGGGGCCGAGGAAGCCGGTCACGATCCCGGGTTTCACCTGGAACGACAGGTCGTGGACCGCGGTTTTCGGCCCGTAGCTCTTGCTGAGGTTCTGGACGTCGATCACGGGATCAACTCTCCGGCGGCCGGGCGTCGGCGGCATCGTCCGCCTACCGACACTTGTCGGTACTCCCTCCGCAGTACCCGGGTCAGCGGTAGGCGTCCTCGAGCGTCACCTCGCGGACCGTCCGTAGCGTCGACCGGAGGGTGTCGAGGTCGGTCGAGGAGAGCGCGAGGCGCAGTGCCTGCGGCACCGGCGTCGCCACGGCGAACGGCTCGGCCGTGGTGACCGAGATGCGCTGCCGCGCGAGGGTGGCGGCCAGCCGATCGGCCCGGGCGTCCTCCGGCAACGGCATCCAGACGAAATACGACGAGCCATGGCCGACGTACGGGAGCCCGGCGAACTCGGCCCGGACGATGGCCTGGCGCGCCCGGGCGTCGTCACGCTTGCGGGCCTCCAACTCGTCGACCGTGCCGTCCTCGAGCCAGCGGCAGGCGATCGCGGTGGTCAGCGCGGGCGTGTTCCAGGTGGTGAGGCGGATCGCGCGCTCGACGCCGGCGACCACCGACGGCGGCGCGACGACGAACCCGACCCGCAGCCCGGTCGCGACGCTCTTGGAGAGCCCGGAGACGTAGACCGTGCGCTCCGGCTCGATCGCGGCCAGCGGCGGCGGCGGGTTCTCGACGAGGTACGCGTAGGAGGCGTCCTCGATCAGGAGCGCGTCGTGACGCCGGGCCAGGGCCGCGAGGTCGTGCCGCGTGGCCTCCGGGAGGACCCAGCCGAGCGGGTTGTGCAGCGTCGGCATCGTGTAGATCGCCTTGACCGGGCGGGCGACGCAGAGCCGTTCGAGCGCGTCGAGGTCGGGCCCGGCGCTGGTCGTGGCCACCGGGGCGAGCTCGAGGTGGAGCTGTTTCGCCAGCGCCCGGAAGCCGGAGTACGTCAGCGCGTCGGCCGCCACGACGTCGCCCGGGTTCAACGTCGCCATCAGCGTGGTGGCCAGCCCGTGCTGGGCGCCGCTGACGATCAGGACGCGCTCCGGGTCGGCGTCGAGACCGCGGCGACGGAGGTGCCGGGCGACCGCCTCGCGGTCGCGGGTGCGGCCGCGGTGGGGCTGATAGCGCAGGAGTCCCTCCAGGTCACCGGAGGTGGCCAGGTCGCGGAGCGCGGCCCGGAGGGTCTCGGTCTGGCCGGGCAGCGAGGGGTAGTTGAACGTGAGGTCGACCGCGTCCGCGGCGACCGTGTCCTGGTCGACGCCGTGGCCCGGCGGCAGCGCGAGGTCCCGGACGAACGTGCCCCGGCCCTGTTCGCGGCTGACCAGGCCGAGCGCGTCGAGCTCGGCGTAGACGCGGGTCGCGGTGACGATCGCGATGCCTTCGCCGGCGGCCAGCGCGCGGTGGGTGGGCAGCCGGGTGCCGGGCGCGAGGTCGCCCGAGCGGATCCGGGCCACGAACGCGTCGACGATCCGCTTGTAGCGCTGCACGAGCGGAATTGTAGGCAGGACAATTATTCGACTGTCCTGCCTAGGCCCCCTACCGTCCGGCCCATGCACATCGCGATCCTGACGTTCGAGGGCTACAACGAGCTGGACTCCCTGATCGCACTCGGGGTGCTGAACCGGGTGCCCGGGCTGCGGGTGACGATCGCGTCGCCCGCGCCGCGGGTGCGGTCGATGAACGGCGTCGTGATCGAGTCGATGGCGACGCTCGAGGACGCCTGCGCCGCCGACGCGGTGATCGTCGGCAGCGGCGTCGCCACCCGCGAGGTCGTCGAGGACCCGTCGATCATGACGACGCTGCGCGGGCTCGACCCGTCCCGGCAGCTGCTGGCCGGGCAGTGTTCGGGCGCGCTCGTGCTGGCCCGGCTCGGCCTGCTCGACGGCGTCCCGGCCTGCACCGATCTGACGACGAAGCCGTGGGTGGTGGCGGCCGGGATCTCGGTGCTGGATCAGCCGTTCTTCGCCCGGGGGAACGTGGCGACGGCCGGGGGCTGTCTGGCGTCGCACTACCTGGCCGGGTGGGCGTTGGCCCGGCTCGTCGGGCGCGAAGCGGCCGAGTCGGCGCTGCACTACGTCGCCCCGGTCGGCGAGAAGGAAGAGTACGTCTCGCGGGCCTGGGCGAACATCGACCCGTACCTGGTTACGGGGTTTCCGCAACTGGCTTCCTCCCAGCCGTGAGGTGCCTGATACTCCCCCGGTGACGATTCGACCGGTGGCGCTGTTGGCGCTGTTGGTAGTGGTGGTGCTGGCCGAGGTGCGGTTCCTCTCGGTGGCGTCGCCGAGCGGGGTGTTCGTCCTCGGTCTGCTGGTCGCGATGCTGGCGTCGGGGCTGGTGAGCCTGGCCGCGTGGGCCGGTGCGGGTGGCGCGGTCGTCGGGCTGTGCATCGGGGCCGGGCGACCGGTGTGGTTCCGCCGGTCGGCGTCGGGGTTCTACGTGCAGGTGAACGCGGTGCCGCTGGCAATCAGCCCCCTGAGCTTCGGGGCGCGTCTTGGGCGGTCGCCGCGGGCGCCGTTCGTGGCGCTGCTGGCCTGCTGGGCTGCGCTCGGCGTCGTCAGCCTGGGGGTTCTCGCGACGACCCGGAGTGAGTTCGCGTTCGGCGTCGCGGCCGGGACGCTCGTCGTGGGCGTCGTCGCCTGGAGCAGCCGGCGGCCGAGCGCGGCGCTGCCGGCCGCGCGCTCGGAGCGGGAGGCGCGGGCCCGGGCCCGGCTGACGCCGGTGTTCCTCGCCTCGGCCCGCAGCGACTACGCGGCGGTGCTGGAGCTGACCGCGGACGCCCCGCCGGTGCCGCGGGACTGGACCGACGCGATGCTTACGATCCAGCGCGCCGCCGCGCTCTCCGAGCTCTCCCGCCCGACGGAGGCGGTCCGCCTCCTCCGGATCGCTGTCGACGGGGCGGGTGCGCTCCGGGCGGGAGCCGACGGGCCGCGGGCGCTCGGGGGGCTGGCGCCGTTGCTGCCCGGGGCGCTGGCCACCGCGCTGTTCTTCGCTCTGCTCCGGGGCGAGGTGCCGGCCGAGCACGTCGCCTCGGTCGTCGCCGAGATCCGGAACTCCGCGCGCCTCCGTCCGCCGAGCCCGCTGATGCGTCTGATCCTCGACGCCCAGGCGGCCTACGTCGACGGCCACTACCCGCGCGCGATCACGGCCGCGGTCCGAGCCGCCCGCCACAGCCCACCCGGCGAACGCGCCAACGCCTACGCGCTGGCCGCGCTCTCCTGCGCCCGCTCCGGCGATGCGGACGGCTCCCGTCACTACCTGGACCTCGCCGTCCGCGACAACCCGGACGCGCCGCTGCTCCTACCGGCCTCAGCCGGTGTCAACGGCTGATCGACCATGCCACCTGAGACCCTCTACCACCGTCTGGTCGGCTGGCACGCGCCCGCGCTGCGCCGGGCCGTGCTCGCGGTCCTCGTCGGCGTGGCCGCCGCCGGGATCCTGATCCCGTTCGCCCGGTGGCAGCTGGCCGCGGTGACCGGCTGGGACGCCGCCGCGCTCACCTACCTGGCCACGATCTGGCCGATCATCCTCCGGGCCGACAGCACCCGCGCCGAGATGCTGGCCCGCCGCGAGGACGAGCGACGCGGAGCGGCGGCCGTGCTCCTGGTCGGGGCCAGCGTCGGCAGCCTGTTCGGGGCCGCGTTCGCGCTCGGCGCCGCCGGGGGCCAGCACGGCGCGACACGGGCCCTGCTGACCGGCGCGGCCGTCCTCACGGTCGCGCTGTCGTGGCTGGTCATCAACACGGTCTACACGACCCGCTACGCCGACCTCGAGTATCGGAACCCGAAGGGCGGGATCGAGTTCGGCGACGACGACGAGAAGCCCGACTTCCGCGACTTCGCCTACGTCGCGTTCACGATCGGCATGTGTTACCAGGTCTCCGACACGACGCTGCGCAGCCGCACGATCCGTCGGACCGCGCTCACCCACGCGCTGCTCTCGTACCTGTTCGGCGCGGTCATCGTCGGCGGCTCGGTCAATCTGATCGCCGGCCTGCTGAACTGAGAACGGGCGACCCTCCCGGGCCGCCCGTGGTCACCCGCACGCCTCCGCTCGGCGGGTGGCCGGTCTCAGAACGCCCGCAGGTAGGCCCAGGTCTGCTCGCCGACGATGCCGTCGACCTTGATGTGCTGCCCCGAGTCGTAGATCGACTGCTGGAAGTCGTGCGCGGCCTTCTTCGAGTTCGGGCCGAGCACCCCGTCGATCGTTCCCGGGTTGTAGCCCAGCCGCTTGAGCAGGCACTGGGCCTCGATGCCGGACGACGACACCCCGGTCGACGACGGGGTCACCGAGTAGCCGGAGTAGTACCCGGCGAAGTGGTCGCCGCCCGACACCGAGTAGTGGCAGGTGTACGCGGCCGAGGCGGCCGACGCGGGCAGCACCGCTAACCCGCCTCCGAGCGCCAGGGCGGCGGCCGCCAGGACGATGCGTGGTTTGAGGTTCAAAAGAGCTCCTTTCCTGGATATTCCACTCAGGACTCTAGCGAGTACGCTCGGGCCGACGGGTGTTCTCGAGGTTCTGACCGGCCGACGCCGGGATCAGCGGGCGTCGAGGCGGGCGACTCGGCGGGGGCCGGCGGTCCGGCGGTAGCTGGCGTCGACGAGTTCGGCCAGTTCGTCCCAGTCGGTGTCGTCGTCGAGGTCGATGCCCAGCCAGCCGGACGGGCCCAGGTAGGCCGGGACGTAACAGCGCGCATCGCCCGCCAGCGCGGTGCGCTCCTCGTCGTCGAGCAGGACGAGGAGCGAGCGCTCGTGCCGGTGGTAGCGGCCGTCGATCTTGATCGAGCCGCCGAAGTACGCGAACACCTTGGTCGTGTAGAAGGCCGGGATGCCGTGGGAGATCTTCTCGGCCGCGTCCGGGAAGGCGAGCGCGATCTCGCGCACCCGGCGCAGCACCGGATCGGCGTCGTCGACGTTGCGCGGGTGCGTCACACCCCGACCCTACGGTCTACTTCTTACGAGAGTCTGGCGTCCCGGTGCCGACCGGCCGGGGCCGGGCACTTCCTCCCTAGCGTGTCGGTATGCGAATCCTCGTCACCGGCGGTGCGGGCTTCATCGGGTCGTGCGTGGCCGACACCCTGATCGGGGCCGGGCACGACGTCCGGATCCTCGACGTCCTGCTCCCCGCGGCCCATCCGGCCTACCCGTCCGGCCGGCCCGGCTACTCGGCCGACCTGGACCTGCGGGTCGCCGACGTCCGGGACCGGTCGGCCGTGGCCACCGCGCTCTCCGGCGTCGAGGCGGTCGTCCACCAGGCCGCGATGGTCGGCCTCGGCACCGGGGCGACCGACCTGCCCGACTACGTCGGGATCAACGACCTCGGCACCGCCGTGCTGCTCGAGGCGATGGCCGACGCCGGGGTGGGCCGGCTGGTGGTGGCCGGCTCGATGGTCGTCTACGGCGAGGGTCGGTACCTCTGCCGACGGCACGGGGCGGTCCGGCCGGGCCCGCGCGAGGAGGCCGACCTGGCCGCCGGGGTCTTCGAGCCGCGCTGCCCGCACTGCGCCGCGCTGCTCACGCCCGGAGCGGTCGAGGAGGACGCACCCCTGGACCCGCGGAACGTGTACGCCGCGACCAAGGTCGCCCAGGAGCATCTCGCCTCGGCCTGGGCCCGGATGACCGGCGGCGCCGCGATCGCGCTCCGCTACCACAACGTCTACGGGCCGCGGATGCCCCGCGACACCCCGTACGCCGGGGTCGCGTCGCTGTTCCGGTCGGCGCTGGAGCGCGGGATCGCCCCCCGGGTGTTCGAGGACGGCGGCCAGCGACGCGACTTCGTGCACGTCGCCGACGTCGCCGAGGCCAACCGGGCCGCGCTGGCGGCGACCGACCGGCCGGGGTTCCGGGCCTACAACGTCGCCTCGGGCCAGGTGCACACGGTCGGGGAGATGGCCCGGGCACTGGCCGACGCGCTCGGCGGGCCGGAACCGGTCGTGACCGGCGAGTACCGGCTCGGGGACGTCCGGCACGTCACCGCGTCGCCCGACCGGGCCGCGGCCGAGCTGGGGTTCCGGGCCCGATGGGACTTCGAGGCCGGGATGAAGGAGTTCGCGGCCGCGCCGCTGCGCGGCTGAGTCTCAGGGCACCGGCAGACGGACCGTGAACCGGCACCCGGCGTCGATGTTCGCGACCGCGATCTGGCCCTGGTGAGCTTCGACCAGCCCGCGCGCGATCGCCAGCCCGAGCCCGCCCCTCGCCTCGCCACCCCGGGCGGGCCCGGGGGTGCGGGCGGCCTCGCCGCGGAACGCCTCGTCGAAGACCCGGGGCAGGTCGGCCTCGGGGATCCCGCCGCACGCGTCGGACACCGCGACCCACCCGCCGTCGGGGTCGACGTCCCCGGTCACCGTCACCACGCCGTCGCTCGGGGTGTGCCGGATCGCGTTCAGCAGCAGGTTGCTGAACACCCGGCCGAGTTCGGGCTCGCTGGCCCGGACGGTCGCGTACCGCGCCTGCTCGGCAACCAGCCGGACACCCTTGGCCCGGGCCAGCGGCGCCGCCGTCGCGACCGCGTCCGAGACGACGTCGGCCAGCGAGACGTCGGCGAGCGTGAGGCGCAGCGCCCCGGCGTTGATCCGGGAGAGCTCGAACAGGTCGTCGACCAGCTCCGACATCCGGTAGGTCTCCCGGCGGATCCGCCGGTGGTAGTCGGCGACCGTCGCCGGATCGGCGACGACGCCGTCCTCCAACGCCTCGGCCATCGCCCGGAGCCCGGCCAGCGGCGTGCGCAGGTCGTGGCTGACCCAGGCGACGATCTCGCGCCGCCGCGACTCGGCCTCGCGCTCCCGCGCGCGGGCCTCGTCGGCCCAGATGCTCTGCCGGGTCAGCCGTCGTCCGGCCCACCAGGCCACGGCCAGGCTGACGACGCCGGAGACGCCGATGACGACGAACAGGATCACCATGTCGTGCGAGCTGATGAACATCGCCCGGGCCGACACCACGACCCCGGCGACGATCGCGACGACGGTCGTGACCAGCAGCGCGCTCAGGTGCGCGGTGACCGAGCGCCCGCGCATCGACCGCAGCACGACGACGCCGGCCAGGCCGACGGCCAGCGAGCAGCCCAGCGCGACCAGCCCGATCAGCACGAGGTCGGGCATCAGCGGTCCCCTCCCGATCGGTAGGCCGGGTCGAAGCGGTAGCCGACGCCCCAGACGGTCGCGATGCGCACCGGCTTGGTCGGGTCGGGCTCGATCTTCTCGCGCAGGCGCCGGACGTGGACGGTCACCGTGCTCTGGTCGCCGAACGACCAGCCCCAGACCTGGGCCAGCAGCTCGCCCCGGTCGAACGCCCGGCCGGGGTTGCGCAGGAAGTGCACGAGCAGGTCGAACTCGCGCACGGTCGTCGACAGCGCGGTGCCGGCCCGGGTCAGCGTGCGCGCGACCGTGTCGACCCGGAGGTCCCCGTCCACGTAGATGTCGCCGTCCGGCTCGGGCGGCCGGGTGCGGCGCAGGATCGACTGGACCCGCAGCACCAGCTCGCGGGGAGAGAACGGCTTCGTCACGTAGTCGTCGGCGCCCAGTTCGAGGCCGACCACGCGATCGGTCTCCTCGCCGAGCGCGGTCAGCATCACGACCGGCACGTCGGACCGGGAGCGCAGCTTGCGGCAGACGTCCAGGCCGGACATGCCCGGGAGCATGAGGTCGAGGACGACCAGCGACGGCCGGTGCCGGTCGGCCGCCTCCAGGGCGGCCGGTCCGTCCGCGGCCAGCACGACCGCGAGACCGGCCCGCTCCAGGTAGCGACGGACGACGTCGCTGACGGTCGGGTCGTCGTCGACGACGAGGACGGTCACCACTTCAGCTCCAGGGTGAGCTGCACGAGCAGCGTGAGCGCGAGCTGGGCGGCGAGCCAGCGACGGCGTCGGTCGGGGGGAAGAGCCGCGGTCGCGGTGAGGAGCCACAGCTCGAACGGGAGGTAGATCCGCTCGACCTCACCCTTGGACAGATTGGACGCACACGCGAGCAGCACCGCGACGAGCGCCGCCGCGGGCAGCACGACGGCCCGCCCGAGCGGGCCGTGAAGCCTTTCGCGGGCGCCCGCGCCGGCCGAGGCGAGGCCGGCCGCGCCGGCCGAAGCGCGGACGCCTGCGCCGGCCGAGGCGAGGCCGGCCACGGCGGCCGGGCCGACCGCGATGGCCAGCGCGGCCAGGTTCGCGACCAGGAAGTACGCCGTCGGCCGGTCGATCCAGGCCGGCCCCTCGCGCACCCGTTCGCTCGCGATCGCCAGCCCGTCGAGCCACCAGAACCCCTCGGCCGCGAACGCCCCGATCACCGCCAGCACCGCCGGCGCGGCCACCAGCAGCGGACGGACCCGCCGCTGCCCGAGCACCACGGCCACGGCCGGCACGCTCATCAACGTCAGACCGTAGGAGAGGAAGAGCGTCGCGCCGAGCAGGAGCCCGGCGCCGACCGCGAGCAGATCGCCGGCCCGGTCGTGGCGGGAGGCCGCGTGGGCCAGCGCGCACACCCCCCAGGCGCTGACGCCGAGGAACAGCGCGTCGGCCGAGGTCGCGATCCACAGCACGGACGGCGCCAGCGCCACGAACGGAGCCGCCGCCCGCGCGGTGGTCTCGTCGGCGAGCAACCGCAGGGTGAGCAGCACCGCGGGCACCGCCGACGCCCCGGCCAGGATGCACAGCGCCGCCGACCAGCCCGGGGCCCCGAGCCCGACCCGATCGAGCCCGGTGAACACGAGCAGCGCGCCCGGCGGATGACCGGACACGTGCGTGACCCACTGGAACCCCGCCGACCCGCCGAGCACGTGCTCGGTGAACGTCGAGAGGAAGGGCCGCAGCTCACCGACGCGGTGCACGTCGCGGAGGTACTCCCAGCGGGTGGTGAGCGGCGCGCTGAGCGCGCCGATCCCGTCGGTGGCGGCGACCACGACGGCCCAGAGCGCGGTCGCGGCGGCCGAGCCGACGAGCAGCCGTCCCCACGCCGCTCGCCGCGTGAATTCGGCCGCGTAGCGGACGAAGACCACCGCCAGACCGATCGCGACCAGAGCGAACGCCGGGAACCGGGGGTGCCACGAGCCGGTCAGGATCAGCCCGCCGTCGAGGTGCAGCCGCGTGCCGCCGTAACTAAGCCAGGCGCCCCAGGCCGCGCAGGCGGCGACCGCGGCTGCCGTGGCCAGGAGCGCGCGGGTCGCTCTCGGGCGGGCCCGCGGCTCGGCGGACACCGTGGTGGGTGGCATGAGCCGAGCGTAGGTGCCGCCCCGGCCGCGTCCCCGTCCCGTTCGGGTTCCGTAAGACTTTCGTTCGACCTTTTTGTCGGCTTCGATCCTACGGTCGGCGCATGGCTGAACCACCTGTGGTGATCGACGTCGTCCTGCCGTGCCTGGACGAGGCCGCTTCCCTTCCGATGCTGCTGACCCGCCTGCCTTCCGGCTACCGGCCGATCGTCGCCGACAACGGCTCGACCGACGGATCGGCCGAGGTCGCGCGCCTCCACGGCGCGACGGTCGTGCACGTCCCCGAGCGGGGCTTCGGCGCGGCCGCGCACGCCGGGTTGCTCGTCGCGACGGCTGAGGTCGTGTGCTTTCTGGACGCCGACGGGTCGCTGGATCCGCAGCAGTTGCCGCGGGTGGCCGGGCCGGTCGTGAACGGGCTGGCCGACCTGGTGCTGGGCCGCCGCCGGCCGACCGTCCGGGCGGCGTGGCCGTGGCATGCCCGGGTCGGGAACCGGGTGCTGGCCCGGCGGTTGCGTCGTCGGACCGGGGTGCCGCTGCGTGATCTGGGCCCGATGCGGGCGGCCCGGCGGGCGTCGTTGCTGGGGTTGGAGCTGCGGGATCGGCGGTTCGGGTATCCGCTGGAGATGGTGACGTCGGCGGCGGCGGCCGGGTGGCGGATCGCCGAGGTCGAGGTGGACTACGCGCCGCGGACGGCCGGGAGCCGGTCGAAGGTGACCGGGACCGTGGCCGGGACGGCTCGGGCGGTGCTCGACATGAGCCGGGTGCTGGCGCGGTGAACGCGCAGATTCTGGTCATCGCGAAGGCGCCGGTGCCGGGGCGGGTGAAGACGCGGTTGTGTCCACCGTGCACGGCGGAGGAGGCGGCGGTGCTGGCCGAGGCGGCGCTGGCGGACACGGTGGCGGCGGTGTCGGGCGTGCGGTGTCGTCGGCGGGTGTTGGTTCTGGCCGGTGAAATGGCTGCTCCGGTGGGGTTCGAAGTGGTGGCGCAGCGGGGGGTGTCGTTGGGTTCACGGCTGGCTGCCGGGTTTGCCGACACGGCTCGGGTGGGGGTGGCGTCGTTCCTGATCGGGATGGACACGCCGCAGGTTTCTCCGGGGCTGCTGACCTCGGCGTTGGGTGCACTGGCGGGCGCGGACGCGGTTCTCGGGCCGGCTGAGGACGGTGGGTGGTGGGGGCTGGGCCTGCGGAATCCACGGCACGCGTCGGTGCTGAGGGATGTCCCGACGTCGACCGCGACGACCGGGGAGCGGACCCTGGACGCGCTGCGGGAGCGGGGGTTGCGGGTGGGGCTGCTGCCGGTGCTGCGTGACGTCGACACGATCGCGGATGCCGAGGCGGTGGCCGAGCTGGTGCCGGGGTCCCGGTTCGCGAGGGCGCTGGCCGGGGTGCGGCCGGGGGTGGCGGGTTGAGCGCGCCGGTTCGGTCGTTGGTCGGGGCGCTGGGGCTGTACGACGAGGCACTGTGGACGGTTGCCTCCGGCGGGTCGGTTGCCCTGGAGCGGTGGGAGGAGGCCGGCACGTGGACGCCGCTGCCGCTGGCGGACTGGTGTTCCGACCGGGTGGACGGGGATCGGGCGCTGGTGGCCCGGTGCGTGGGTAGCACGCTGGACGTCGGCTGCGGCCCGGGCCGCCTGACCGCCGCCTTGAGCGACGCCGCTGTCGGCGGGGCGGTTCTGGGGGTCGATGTCTCGGCTGCGGCCGTGGCGTTGACCCGGCGCCGAGGTGCGGCGGCGGTCCGGGCCTCGGTGTTCGGCCCGCTCCCGGCCGAGGGCCACTGGGACACCGTGCTGCTCGCGGACGGCAACGTCGGCATCGGCGGCGACGCCGTAGCCCTGCTCCGCCGATGCCGGGCGCTGCTGGCGCCGGCCGGCCGGATCGTCGTCGAACTGGACCCGCGCCCCTCGACGGAGGCGTCCCGGACCCGGCTTCGCCTGGGCGACCGGCGGAGCGAGTTCTTCGGCTGGGCCCGAGTGGGGCCGGACGCCATCGACGCGATCGCCGGCGCGGCGGGCCTGGTGTGCGGGGAGCGGGGATCGGAGGCCGGACGATGCTTCAGCGTCCTGACGAGCCGATGAATCCGGTGCCGCGGGCCGCGCTGCGGCGGGGACCGTTCCGGGACGGAGCGTTCCCGTCGGAGCTCCGGTCGGAGCGGCTGTCGGCCTGGCTGGGCCTCTGGCTGGGCGTGGCGTTCGGGATCTGTTTCCTGACCGGAATCGTGAGCCACGGCGCCCAGGAGTGGGCGTTCTGGCCGTCGAGGCCCGTGCAGCTGTACCGGGTCACCCAGGGCGTCCACGTCGCGACCG
This sequence comes from Cryptosporangium phraense, assembly GCF_006912135.1. Classification (NCBI taxonomy): domain Bacteria; kingdom Bacillati; phylum Actinomycetota; class Actinomycetes; order Cryptosporangiales; family Cryptosporangiaceae; genus Cryptosporangium; species Cryptosporangium phraense. The sequence goes on from NZ_VIRS01000015.1 coordinate 190,526, forward strand.
GGTACGTCTGCGTGCCGCTGCTGCTGGCGAAGTTCTGGGCCGTGTACCCGAAGCTGTTCACCTGGCCACCGGCCCGGGACGTCGGTCACGCGGTGTCGCGAGGTGCCCTGTTCCTGCTGGTGGCGAGCGCGCTGGTGCAGGTCGTCTCCGGCGTGCTGAACACGGCCCGCTGGTACGCGTTCGGGTTCTTCTTCACGACCGTGCACTACTGGTCGGCCTGGACCTGCGTCGGCGCCCTGCTGATCCACGTCGGCTCCCAGATCGCCGTACTCCGCCGAGAACTGGGCCGGACCGCCCGCCCGCCGCAGACACCCCCGACCGCTCCCGGCCCGGGGCAGCCACGCCCCCCGTCGGCCGGAGCGGCCACCGGGACGAACCGGCTCTCCCGGCGGACGCTGCTCGGGGCCGTCGGCACGGCCGCCGGCGTCGTCACGCTCGCCACCGCCGGCCAGACCGTCCCCCCGCTCGCCCGCATCTCCCTCCTCGCCCCCCGCCAACCCCACCGCGGCCCGCAGTCCCTCCCGGTCAACCGCACCGCCGCCGGCGCCGGCATCCCGCCGATCGACGCCTCCTACCGCCTCACCTGCGCCGGCCCCACCACCACATCGCTCACCCTCGACGCACTGCATCACCTCGACCAACACACGGTCACGCTCCCGATCACCTGCGTCGAAGGCTGGAGCGCCACCGCCGACTGGACCGGCGTCCGCATCCGCGACCTCCTCGACCTGGCCGGCTTCGACCCCGACGCACCCGTCCGGGTGGTCTCCCTCCAGCGACGGGGCAACTACCGCAGCTCCGTGCTCCACCCGAACCACCACCGCGACCCGCTCACCCTCCTGGCCCTGCACCTCGACGGAGAACCGCTGGCGCCCGACCACGGCTACCCCGCGCGGCTCATCGCCCCGAACCGGCCCGGCGTCCAGCAGACGAAATGGGTGACCAGGGTGGAGCGCCTCGCATGAAATGGGTCCTCTACGGCCTCGGCACGGCCCTGTGCGTCTACGGGCTCGTCGGCCTCGCCTCCACCGACCCGGTCGCCTGGCTCCGGTTCGCGGTCACGGTCGTGGTCGCCAACGACGGGCTGCTCACTCCGGCCGTGATCCTCGGCGGGGTGGCGGTCCGGCGGTGGGTGCCCGCCCGGTACCGGCCCGCTGTCCAGGCCGGCCTGCTGATCGGCGGCTCGGTGACCCTCGTCGCCCTGCCCGGCGTCCTGGGGCACGGACGGCCGGCCGACGGCGTCGGGCTCGTCGTCGTCCTCGGTCTGGTGTGGGTCGCGGTCGGGTGCGTCCGACTCCGACCTCAACCGTCACTCCGACGAAACGAGCCTGAACCTCCCGCTCCCTAGGGTCGGGCCGAGGAACTCGGCCCGAGGGGGGCAAGGATGACTGGTAACACCGTCCGTCTGAACGCGATCAAGGACGTCGAGGCGTACGTCCCGCCGGCGGTGAGCTTCGCGCCCGACGAGGCCCCCGGGGAGATCTTCGGAACGAACGTGTTCAGCAAGGTCGTCATGCAGAAGCGGCTGCCGAAGTCGGTCTACAAGTCGGTGGTCGCGACGATCGAGGACTCCGCGCCGCTGGACCCGGCGGTCGCCGACGCGGTGGCCTCGGCGATGAAGGACTGGGCGCTGGAGAAGGGCGCGACGCACTACGCGCACGTGTTCTACCCGCTCACCCACGGCACGGCCGAGAAGCACGACAGCTTCCTCGAGCCGACCGGCGACGGCGCCACGCTGGCCGAGTTCTCGGGCAAGACGCTGACCCAGGGCGAGCCGGACGCGTCCAGCTTCCCCAACGGCGGCCTGCGCAGCACGTTCGAAGCCCGCGGCTACACGGCCTGGGACGTCACCAGCCCGGCCTACGTGCTCGAGAACCCGAACGGCAACACGCTGTGCATCCCGACGATCTTCGTCTCGATGACCGGCGACTCGCTCGACCACAAGACCCCGCTGCTCCGCTCCCAGCAGGCGATGGGTCTGCAGGCCGAGCGCGTGCTGAAGCTGTTCGGCCACGAGAACCCCGACCGCGTGGTCTCCTACGCCGGGCCCGAGCAGGAGTACTTCCTGGTCGACCGGCACTTCTTCCTGGCCCGCCCCGACCTGCTCAACGCCGGCCGGACGCTGTTCGGCTCCAAGCCGCCCAAGGGTCAGGAGTTCGACGACCACTACTTCGGGGCGATCCCCGACCGGGTGCTCGGGTTCATGATGGACACCGAGCGGGAGCTGTTCAAGCTCGGCATCCCGGCCAAGACCCGGCACAACGAGGTCGCCCCCGGCCAGTTCGAGATCGCGCCGATGTTCGAGCGGTCGAACGTCGCCTCCGACCACCAGCAGTTACTCATGACGACGTTCAAGCGCATCGCGCAGAAGCACGGCATGGAGTGCCTGTTCCACGAGAAGCCGTTCGCCGGCGTCAACGGGTCGGGCAAGCACGTGAACTTCTCGATCGGCAACGCCAGCCAGGGCAACCTGTTCCTGCCCGGCGACACCCCGCACGAGAACGCGCAGTTCCTGGTGTTCTGCGCGGCGGTGATCCGGGCCGTGCACAAGTACGGCGGGCTGCTCCGCTCGTCGGTCGCGTCGGCCTCCAACGACCACCGGCTGGGCGCCAACGAGGCTCCCCCGGCGATCATCTCGATCTTCCTCGGCGACCAGCTCGCCGACGTCTTCGACCAGGTCAGCAAGGGCGGCGCGACCTCGTCGAAGGAGAAGGGGACGCTGATGATCGGCGTCGACACGCTGCCCAACCTGACCAGCGACCCGGGCGACCGCAACCGCACCAGCCCGTTCGCGTTCACCGGCAACCGGTTCGAGTTCCGGGCCCCGGGGTCGATGCAGTCGATCGCCGGGCCGATGGTCACGCTGAACACGATCATGGCCGAGTCGCTGGACTTCCTGGCCAGCAAGATCGAGGCCGGGCTGGCGGAGGGCACCGAGTTCAACGTCGTCGTCCAGAAGGTGCTCGAAGAGGTCATCAGCAACCACGGCGTGGTCGTGTTCAACGGCGACGGCTACTCCGACGAGTGGCAGGTGGAAGCCGAGCAGCGGGGCCTGAAGAACCTCCGGACGACGCTCGACGCGCTGCCGGAGATCGTCACCAGCGAGGCGATGGACCTGTTCAGCAAGTACGAGGTCTTCAGCGAGCGGGAGATGGAGAGCCGCTACGAGATCAGCCTGGAGCAGTACGCGCTGAGCGTCGCCGTCGAGGCCAAGCTGACCTACGAGATCGGTTCGACGATCGTGCTGCCCGCCGCCGTGCGCTACCAGACCGAGCTCGCGCTCAACGTGAGCACGCTGCGCGCGGCCGGCGTCGAGGCCGCCACCGAGCCGCTGACCGAGGTCACCGAGCCACTGACCGCGCTGCGCGAGGCGCTGGCCGGGCTCCGGACCGCGCTGGCGCACGAGGTGCACGGCGCGTTCTGGGAGGCCACGCACGCGCGGGACGGTCTGCTGCCGGCGATGGCGGCGGTCCGGGCCGCGGCCGACACGCTGGAGGGGATCGTCGCCGACGACCTGTGGCCGCTCCCGACGTACCAGGAGATGCTCTACATCCTGTAGCTCAGTACGCGAGGAACAGGATCTCGTCGCGCGAGTACTCGTGGTCGGGGTGCTCGGCGGCCAGGTGCGCCTGGGCCTTCGCGACGAGGTCGTCCTCGTCCTCGCCCACGAGGTGCTCTCCGCACGGACAGGTCAGCTGTCGCTTCATCGGTCTCCCGTCGGATCGGAGGATCATCGACGACGCTACGCCACGGTGCGGGAGGTCCGGTGGGAACCGTCAGCAGGACGTTCGGCTACGACGGCGGACGGTCGGTGACCGTCGTCGTTCCGTCCGGCCCGCCCGAGGCGGTCGTCTTCGCCGGCGACGGCGAGCCGTTCTTCCTCGGCAACGCCGTCCGCTGGGCCGAGGCCCTGGGCGCCGCCGGCGCTGACGTCGTCCTCGCGAAGCGCCCCGGCGGGCACGGCGGCCCGTTCTGGCGCGCGGAGTTCCCCGCGATGGTCGCCTGGGCCTTCCCGCGCCCCTAGTCCCTACCTACTGATCCGCGACGGCCGGGCCGGCCGCGAGGACGGTACGGCCGGGCCGGCGGCCTCCAGGGCCTCGCGCTGGCCGCGCGCGGCCAGCCGGTCGGCCCGCTCGTTCTCCACGTGACCCGCGTGACCCTTCACCCAGTGCCACTCGACCTCGTCGTGGCGCGCCACGGCGAGGTCGAGCTCCCGCCAGAGGTCCTCGTTCTTGACCGGCTGACCCGCCTTCGTCCGCCACCCGTTGCGCTTCCAGCCCGCCATCCACGACAGGATCCCGTTGCGGACGTAGGTGCTGTCGGTGTGCAGGTCGACGATCGACGGCCGGGTCAGTGCGGTCAGCGCGCGAATCGGGGCGGTGAGCTCCATCCGGTTGTTCGTCGTCGCGACGACCTCGCCACCGCACAGTTCCTTCTCGACGTCGCCGTAGCGCAGCAGGGCGCCCCACCCACCCGGACCCGGATTCCCACTGCACGCCCCATCGGTCCAGATCTGCACTCGCGCCGTCACCGGCAACAAACTACCCGAGGGCGAGTTTGCGGAGGTCGGCCGCGGTGCCGTTGAAGACGTTCGAGTCGCCGGGGAACGGGCCGGTGGACGAGTGCTGCCAGAACGTGTGCCTCGTCCACCCGGCCGGCAGCGGCCCGACGACCGAGCTCTGATAGCGGGCGATCCACAGCGGGCTGGTCGCCGCGAACTCCCGGTCGTTGCCGGTGCAGGCCTTCCACCAGCTGGTCGTCGTGTAGATGACGGCGTGGCGCCCGGTGCGCTGGTGGTAGCGCGCGAGGAAGGCCCGGATCCAGCCGCGCATCGCGGCCGGCGTCATGCTGTAGCACTGGTTCTTGCGGTACTCCGGACGCCCGGACCTGGCCGAGTACGGGTTGAACTCGATGTCCAGCGCGCCGGGCAGCGTCCGGCCGTCGCGGCTCCAGCCGCCGCCGTGGGCGACGAAGAAGTCGGCCTGACGCGCTCCGCCGCTGCGCAGCGGCAACGCGAAGTGATAAGCCCCGCGGACCAGACCGATCGCGGTCGCTCCCTTGTACTGCTGGGAGAAGTACGGGCTGCGGAAGTCGGTCCCGAGCGTCGCCTTGATGTAGGCGAACGCCGGACCCTGCTTCTTGACGTCGGTCCACTTGACGTTGCCCTGCCAGTTCGAGACGTCGAGCCCGCGCACCGGCGTCCGGGCGACGGAGGCCGTCGGCACCGGTGACACGGTGGGTCGCGACACCAGCCGTTCGACGACCAGTACCGAACCGCCGACGAGAGCGGCGGCCAGGCCCAGGACGAGTAAAACCCGCGGAAGCGTCATCACGTACATATCCCCTGCAGAGCCAACAAGACGGCGCACGCTAACAGGCCCGGACGCAGCCGCCCCACCCGTGCCACCCCTGGTCATCCGCCCGGCCGAGGCGCGCCACCCCCGGACGGCGGATCGCCCACGGAACCGCGACCGATGCGTACGATCGTACGCATGAGTCGAACCGACCCCACCGAGGGCGACCCGCGGTCGATGCGCGAGCGCATGCTGGCCGGTGACCTCTACCGAGGCGCCGACCCCGAGCTGGAAGCCGAAATGCGCCACGCGATGTCACTGACCAAGGCGTTCAACGACAGCGACCCGCTCGACCCCGCCACCCGACGCGAACTCCTCACCCAGTTGCTCGGCTCCCTCGGCGACGACGTCGACATCCGCCCCCCACTCCACGTCGACTACGGCACCCACCTGCACATCGGCGACCGCGTCTTCATCAACTTCGGCCTGATGGCCCTCGACGTCGCCCAGATCCGGATCGGCGCCGACGTCCTCCTGGGCCCGAACGTCCAGCTGCTGACCCCGACGCACCCGATCCACCCCGACCCCCGCCGGGCCAAGTGGGAGGCCGCACTGCCGATCACGATCGAGGACAACGTCTGGATCGGCGGCCTGGCGGTGATCTGCCCCGGCGTCACGATCGGCGAGAACTCGGTCATCGGCGCCGGAGCGGTCGTCACCAGGGACGTCCCGCCGAACGTCGTCGCGGTGGGCAACCCGGCCCGGGTCGTGCGGTCGGTCTACGACGAGTGAGCCCCCGCCGCTACGACCCGGGCCGGCGGCACCGCCTGGTCGAGGCCACGCTCGACGTCATCGCCGAGCGCGGGGTGGCCGGCACCACGCACCGGCAGGTGGCGGCGGCCGCCGACGTCCCGCTCGGGTCGGTCACCTACCACTTCACCAGCCTCCGGGACTTGTTGACCTCGGCCTTCACCCACCTGGCGGACACCGGAGCGGCCGCCTTCGAGGCGCAGCTGGCGGCGATCGAGCCGGGCGGCGACGCCCGGGCCCGGGTCGTCGAGTCGATCCTGGCCGACCTGTCCGACAACCAGCGCCGAGCGGTGCTCACCTACGAGCTCTACGCGGCCGCGGCCCGCGACCCGTCGTTGCGCGAGATCACCCAGTCCTGGATGGACCGCAGCCGCCGCGCGCTGGAGCGACACTTCGACCCCGCCACCGCGGAGGCTCTCGACGCGCTGATCGAGGGGCTGATCCTGCATGCGACCCTGTCGACCTCCCCGGTCGACCCCGGCCGGATCCGGGACGCGATCCGCCGTTTCCTGCCGGACGCCGTCCGGTGACCGTGACCCTCCCGGTCCGGGCCGCGGCCGTCGCGGTCTTCGCCGCGTTTCTCAGCAGCGGCTTCGCGTTCGCGACCTGGGCCGCGCGCATCCCCACGGTCAAAGACCAACTTCATCTGGACGCCCGGCAGCTGGGGTTGTTGCTGCTGGCGCTGCCGGCCGGGTCGCTGGCGTCGCTGCTGGCCTCGGGCGCGGTCGTCGGTGCGCTGGGCCCGCGCCGGGCGGTGGCGGCGTCGAGCCTGACCGGCGCGACCGGGCTCGGTCTGGCCGGCCTCGGCTCCGAGAGCTCGGTCGCACTCACCGTGACCGGGCTCGCGGTGTACGGGCTGGCCACCGGTATCTGGGACGTCGCCATGAACGTCGAGGCGGCGGCCGTCGAGCAGCGCGCGGGCCGGTCGATCATGTCGCGGTTCCACGCCTCGCTGAGCGCCGGGACGGTGCTCGGTGCGGCGGCCGGGGCCGGCTGCGCCGCGCTCGGCGTCCCGGTCGGTCCGCACCTCGTCGCGGTCGCGCTGCTCGTCGCGGTGGCCGTGCCGGTGTCCACCCGCCGGTACCTGGCCGCGGGTCCTCCGTCGCCCGGGCCCCGCGCGAAGGCCCGGCGGGCCTGGACCGAACCGCGGACGCTCGCGCTCGGCCTGTTCGTCCTGACCGCGGGTTTCTCCGAGGGCACCGGGAACGACTGGCTGGCGTCGGCGATGGTCGAGGGGCACCGCACGTCGGTCGCCGCCGGTTCGCTGAGCTTCGCGCTCTTCGTCGCCGCGATGACGCTCGGCCGTTGGTTCGGTCCGTCGCTGGTCGACCGGTGGGGCCCGCGGCGCGTCACCCGCGTCGGTGGGACGATCGCGCTGGCCGGCCTGGTGACGACGGTCTTCGGACCACACTGGACGTGGGCGCTGGCCGGCGTCGTCGCGTGGGGGCTCGGCACGGCGATGGGGTTCCCGCTCGGGATCAGCGCCGCGGCCGGCGACCCGGGCCGGGCCGCGGCCCGGGTCGGCGTCGTCTCGACGATCGGGTACACGGCGTTCCTGGCCGGGCCGCCGCTGCTCGGCTTCGTCGCCGACCACGTCGGCATCCTCCGCTCGCTGACGATCACCGCCGCGGTCGTCGCCGTCGGCCTCCTGCTGACGTCCGCGCTTCCCGGGACTAAGGCCGGGGCAGCGCGCCCAGGATCGCGGTGACTATCGCGACACGCAGCGACTCCCGCAGGTCGAACTGCAGCGCGGCCAGGTCGGGCTCGGCCTCGTAGACCGCCAGCACCTCGGGTGTCGGCGAACAGTACGTCGACAGCGCCCCGGCCATGATCGTGGCCTGCAGGCACACCAGCTGGGCGCCCTGGCCCAGCTCGGGTACCGCTCCGGAGACCAGCTCGACCATCGTGGCGAGGTCGGCGAGCAGAGCCCGCTTGTGCCGCCGCACGACGTCGACCGAGACGTTCTGCTCCAGCACGCCTCCCTGCGCGCTGATCAGGTCACACAACGCGACCCGGCTCGCCAGCGTGCGGCTGAGGATCTCGGCCAGCTGCTCCGACCGTCGCTCGGCGGACTCCCCCGGGTCGACCGCGGCCAGCTCGCCAGCCAGCGACGCGAGCCAGCTCCGCATGAAGTCGTCGAGCAGCTCGAGCAGCACCGCCTCCCGCGACTCGAAATAGCGCAGGACGTTCGACTTGGCCAGCCCGACCCGGCGACTGAGCTCGTTGAGGCTCACGTCGGCCACCGGCATCTCGTCGAGCATGGCCGCGGCCGTGTCGAGGATCGCCTGCCGACGGATCTCCCGCTGCTCCTCGCTGCGCGCGCGCTGGAACGTCATGCTCGTCACTCTAACTTAAAGACCGCCGGTCTCTTGACAGCAGACCGCCGGTCTCTTAGCGTTCTTCGTGTAAGAGACCGCCGGTTCTTTAGGAGAGAAACGCCATGTGGAGCGAGCAGAACATCCCCGACCAGACCGGCCGCACCGCGGTCGTGACCGGCGCCAACACCGGCCTGGGCTTCGCGACCGCGCACGCGCTGGCCGCCCACGGCGCCCGCGTCGTACTGGCCGTCCGCAACGTCGAAAAGGGCAAGCAGGCCGCCGACCGGATCCCCGGCGACGTCACCGTGCAGGAGCTCGACCTCACCTCGCTCGACTCGGTCCGCGCCGCGGCCGAGAGCCTGCACGCCGGCCACGACCGGATCGACCTGCTGATCAACAACGCCGGCGTCATGTACACGCCGAAGCAGCAGACCCGCGACGGCTTCGAGATGCAGTTCGGCACCAACCACCTCGGTCACTTCGCGTTCACCGGCCTGATGCTCGACCTGCTCCTCCCGGTGCCCGGCTCCCGGGTCGTGTCGGTCAGCAGCGTCGGGCACCGGATCCGGGCCACGATCCACTTCGACGACCTGCAGTGGGAGCGCTCCTACAGCCGCGTCGGCGCCTACGGGCAGTCCAAGCTGGCCAACCTGATGTTCATCTACGAGTTGCAGCGCCGGCTGGCCACCCACGGCACCACCGCCGCGGTCGCCGCGCACCCCGGTGTGTCCGACACCGAGCTGATCCGCAACTCCCCGGCGGTGGTGCGGGCCCCGCTCGCGCGGCTCGCTCCGCTCGTCGTCCAGGACGCCTCGAAGGGCGCGCTCTCGACGCTGCGGGCCGCGACCGACCCCGCGGTGCTCGGCGGGCAGTACTACGGCCCCGGCGGCGTCGGCGAGGTGCGTGGGGCTCCCCGCCTGGTCACGTCCAGCCCGGAGTCCTACGACGCGACGGTCCAGCAGCGGCTGTGGGCCGTGTCCGAAAACCTGACCGGCGTGCGGTTCCCGGTCTGAGCCCGACTACGCCCGGGTGACCACGTCCAGAACCCAGGTGACGCCGAACTTGTCGGTGAGGCCACTCCTGCTTCCCACTTAATCGACACTGTCTATCAGGGTGTTACGGTCGAATGAGGGAACCGCCTGAGCAGGCAGTTTTCGGGTCAACGACTCAATTGGGAGGACCCTCATGGGCAAGCTCGATGGCAAAGTCGCCTTCATCACCGGTGCCGCCCGCGGCCAGGGCCGCAGCCACGCGATCCGCTTAGCGCAGGAAGGCGCGGACATCATCGCGGTCGACATCGCCGCGCAGATCCCGACCGTCGCCTACCCGATGGCGACCCCCGACGACCTGGCCGAGACGGCCAAGCAGATCGAGGCCCTCGACCGCCGGATCTTCACCCAGCAGGCCGACGTCCGGGACTTCGCCGCGCTCGAGGCCGCGGTCAAGGCCGGCGTCGCCGAGCTCGGCCCGATCGACATCGTGCTGGCCAACGCCGGCATCGCCCCGCAGGGCGGCCCGGAGCCGGACCAGATCGCGACCTGGAACGACGTCATCGGCACCAACCTGACCGGCGTCTGGAACACCGTGATGGCGGCCGCACCGGCGATGATCGAGCGCGGCCAGGGCGGCGCGATCGTACTCACCAGCTCGACCCAGGGCCTCAAGGGCACCGGCGGCGACGGCACCGCGGCCACCACCGCGTACGCCGCGTCCAAGCACGGCGTCGTCGGCCTGATGCGCAGCTTCACCAACTGGCTGGCCCAGTACTCGATCCGCGTCAACTCGGTGCACCCGACCGGCGTGAACACGCCGATGGTGAACAACGAGGTGATCCAGGGCTGGCTCGAGCGCGACCCGGCCGTGGCGTCGATGATGCAGAACCTGCTGCCGGTGCCGATGGTCGAGCCGGTCGACATCAGCAACGCGATCCTGTGGCTGGTCAGCGACGAGGCCCGGTACGTCACCGGCGTGACGCTCCCGGTCGACGCCGGCTTCAACGCCAGCTGATCCCCGGCCGGTCGGCGCTCCGCGCGCCGACCGGCCCGCCGACGGGCCGTCGGCTCAGAGGAACGCCTCCGCGGCGGCCAGGAGATGCTGCAGGCGGACGCCCCGGTGCACGTCGGCGTCCGGGCTCTTGCCGCCGGCCACGGCGTCGGCGAACGTCGTCGCGATGCGCCGCTGCAGGGCCGCGGGGTCGTCGGCGCCCGGGTCGGCCAGGGCGATGCGCCCGGCGTCGGTGATCGCTTCGCACTGCAGCGGTCCGTGGGCGCCCGGGGTGGCGATCGACAGGACCGCGGAGCTGACCGCGCCGCTCTCGTGCGCGAACGTCACCGCGGTGACCGCTCCGGACCGGGCCGCGTGCACCACGGTGGCCGGCCCGGCGGCCAGCTCGAGCAGGTCGAACACGTGCGGGCCGACGTCGTGCAGCGCGGCTTCGGGCCGGCGCCAGGGCGTGGCGAAGAACGAGCCCGGCATCGCCCCGCTGCCGACGAACTCCGCGCGCAGCGCCCGGGGAACCGCCTGCCGGACCTCGTCGACGAAAACCGGCACCGCGGACGACCACCGGTTGGTGAGCATGAGCTGCGTGACCACGCCCGCTTCGTCGGCGGCCGCGGCGATCCGCTCGGCGTCGTCGACCGTGAACGCGATCGGCTTCTCGAGCAGCAGGTGCTTGCCGGCCGCGGCCGCTCGCGGAGCGAGCTCGGCCTGGACGTCCGGAGGGACGGCGAACGCGACCGCGTCGCAGGTGCCGAGCAGCGCGTCGAAGGAGTCCGCGACCGGTACCCCCAGCGCGGCGGCCGCCTCCGGGCGGCGCGCCCACACCGCGGCGAGGGCGGTCCCGGGGCCGGCCGCGAGCAGCGGCCCGGTGAAACTCGTCGCCCACGGCCCGGCGCCGACCAGCCCGACACGCAGCGTCATCGCGTTCGTCCTCCGTTCGAGATGCCCTGATCCTAGGCGACCCCAGACAGCCGACGTCCGCCCTCACCGGCCGACGCTCGCGAGACGCACCCTCAGGAGTTGGACGGACAACGCCACCAGCACGACCCCGGCGGCGAACAGGCAGAGCTCGCGCGCGTCCGCACCGCGGGCCAGGGCCAGGCCGCCGAGCACCGCACCCAGCGCCTGGCCCAGGTAGGAACCGCTGGCGTTCAGCGAGATGACCACGCCGGGCTGCCGGGGCGCGAGGCCGGTGAGCGCATGGTTGATCGGCGTCAGCAGCGACCAGCTGGACGCCCCGCCGGTCACCGCCAGCATCAGCACCAGCGCGAAGTGTCCGGCGAACGCGAACGCCAGCAGGTCGAGCGTCATGATCGTCAGCGTGAGGCCGAGCGTACGGTCCGGTCCGACGCGGTCGGCCAGCCAACCGGCGCCGAAGGCGCCGATCGCGCCACCGATCCCCCAGGCCAGCAGGGCAACGGCGAGTCGGACGCCGGTCAGGTGGGCGTTCGAGCCCAGCACGAACGCGATGTAGGTGTAGAACAGGATCCCGCCGCCGGTCGCGAGCGTGTTGACGGTCACCAGCCGCAGGAGGCGCGGGTCGACGAGCTGGCGCAGCCGCTCGGCCATCGGAACCGCGCCGGGCAGCGGAAGCGCCGGAAGCCGCCCGGCCAGCGCGGCCACGGCCACCAGCGCCACCGCGGCGATGAAGAGCAGGCTCGCCGGCCACCCGAACCGCTGACCGACGGCCGTGCCGACCGGCACGCCCAGCACCGTCCCGACCGCCAGCCCGCCGTTGACGACGGCCAGGGCCCGGCCGCGCGCGGACGGACCGGCCAGGGCCACCGCCGCCACCGACGCCGTGGGCGTGAACGCGGCCGCGGCGACCGCGGTGACGACCCGCGCGACCAGGAGCAGACCGAGCGAGGGAGCCGCGGCGGCGGCCAGGTTCGCCAGCGCGAAGACGCTCAGCGAGCCGATCGCCAGGGGCCGCCTGGGTATCCGCGCGGTGAGCGTGGCCACGATCGGCGCGGCGACCGCGTAGGTCAGCGCGAACGCGGTGATGACCTGCCCGGACGACGCGGTCGAGGTGTGGAGGCCGGACGCGAGCTGCGGGAGGATTCCGGCGAGCACGAACGAGTCGGTGCCCATCGCGAACGTGCCCAGCGCGAGGAGGCTGACCGGGGCGGCCCAGCGGGTCGGGGAGTCGAGAACGGAAGCCATGAGACCGAGTCTCAGGCGGCCCGGCGCCGGTCGGCAGGCAGCTGTTTATGCTGGTATCGCCACTACCCCCCGGCGAGGCCCCGCAGTTTCGCGGCGCTCTCGTCGTCGGACGGCAGGAACACGACGAGGAACAGCTGATCGTCCGCGGCCGCGGTGAGCTTGGTGTAGTCCAGGTCGACCCGGCCCGCCCTGGGGTGCACCAGGCGCTTCCGGGCGCTCTCGAACCGGCCGATCGAGTGCTCGTCCCAGAGCTCGCGGAAGTACGGGTCGGCGGCGCGCAGCGTGGTCAGCAACTCGGCGCCGCGCGGGTCGTTCGGGTGTTGGGCCAGCGTGACCCGGAACTGTCCGATCAGCGAGCGGGCCTCGCTGTCCCAGTCGACGAACAGGCCGGCGCCGCGCGACTCGGTGAACGTGATCCAGAGGATGTTGCGTTCGGCCGGTGGGCGCTGCTCCAGGCCGCCGAGCAGGCTCGCGTAGGCGTCGTTGAACGCGACCAGGTCCCACCAGGGGTTGGTCAGATACGCCGGGTTCGGCTGCAGGACGTCGACCAGGCGCTGCAGGGTCGGATCGACCGTCGGCGGATGCGGGTCGGACGGCGGGAGCGCGAGCTCGGCGAGCGTGTAGAGGTGGGCCCGTTCGGCCGCGGTCAGCTCGAGGACGCGGGCCAGGCTGGCGATCACCTGCCGGCTGACCGTGATGTCGCGGGCCTGCTCGAGCCAGGTGTACCAGGTCACGCTCACGCCGGCGAGCTGGGCCAGCTCCTCCCGGCGCAGCCCGGGTGTGCGTCGGCGCGAGCCGGCCGGGAAGCCGGCCGCGACCGGGTCGGTCGCTTCGCGCCGGGCCCGCAGAAACGCCCCGAGCTCTTCCCGTTGCACCACGTCTTCATCTAACCCGCCGCCGGCGGGGCCGCCCTAAGGTGTCGGGCATGACCGTGGTGTCAGTGATGATGGCCGTGCCCGACGCCGGGGAAGCCTCGGCCTGGTACCAGCGCGCGCTCGGCGCGACCGAACGCTGGAACCTCGGCTCGGTGATCGGCCTCGACCTCGGCGGCGCACCCTTCTTCGTCGCCGAGCCCGCGAACAACCGCTGGGACACGCCTGCGACCCTCGGCAGCACCACCACCCGCATCGAGGTGTTCACCGACGACCCGGACGCGCTCCTGACCCGCGCCGCGGCCGCGGGCGCCGAGTACCACGACCCGATCCGCGCCCACGACACGCTCTGGGGCGAGCACCGTCAGGGCGGCTTCTTCGACCCCTACGGCCACCTGTGGCTGGTCGGCGATAAATCGCCGATCGAGTACCGGCAGCCGTGATAGCTTGCCGTCGTCCGTGAACCGACCGGGGAGGTGAGACCCATGAACGCAGTACCGACGTGGGCCCTCCCCCGGCACCGAGCGTAGGTGTCGCGCGGGAGCGCCGAGAGCACTCCCGAAAGGCACTACCGATGTACGACGTGATCATTGCCGGCTGCGGTCCGACCGGCGCGATGCTCGCCGCCGAGCTGCGGCTGCACGATGTCCGGGTCCTCGTTCTGGAGAAGGAGACCGAGCCGCCCGCGTTCGCCCGCATCGTCGGCCTGCACATCCGCAGCCTCGAACTGCTGGCCATGCGCGGCCTGCTGGAGTGCGTCCGCGAGCGCGGACGGCAGCGTCCGGCCGGCGGCTTCTTCGCCGCCATTCCCGCCCCCGTCCCCGACGGCCTCGACTCCCCGTACGCCTATCTGCTGGGGATCCCCCAGCCGGTCCTCGAGCAACTGCTCGAGAAACACGCGGTCGACCTGGGTGCGGAGGTCCGCCGTGGCTGCCCGGTCGTCGACCTTCATGCGGACGTCGACGGGGTGACCGTGTCATTGGCCGACGGAGAGCAGCTGCGTGCGGGTCATCTCGTCGGCTGCGACGGAGCGCGCAGCACGATCCGCAAGCTGCTGGGCGTCGGCTTCCCGGGCGAACCGGCGCGCAACGACACGCTGATGGGCGAGCTGGAGGCGAGCGCACCCGCCGACGAGATCGCCGCCGCCGTGGCCCGGGTGCGCGAGACCGACAAGCGGCTCGTGTTCGGGCCGTTCGGCGACGGCGTGTACCGGGTGATCATCCCGGCTCGCGAGGTCGGCGACCGGTCCCGTCCGCCGATTCTGGACGACTTCCGGGACGAGCTGCGCTGGATCGTCGGGACCGACTTCGGAGTGCACTCCCCGCGCTGGCTGTCGCGCTTCGGGGACGCCACCCGGCTCGTGGACCGGTACCGCGTGGGCCGGGTTCTGCTGGCCGGCGACGCGGCCCACATCCATCCGCCGATCGGTGGGCAGGGGCTGAACCTCGGCCTTCAGGACGCGGTCAACCTCGGGTGGAAGCTGGCCGCCGAGGTGCGCGGCTGGGCGCCGTCGACGTTGCTGGATTCGTACGAGTCCGAGCGTCGCCCGGTGGCGGCCGGGGTGCTGGACAACACGCGCGCGCAGATGGAGTTGTCGTCCCCGGAGCCGGGGGCGCAGGCCGTGCGCCGGCTGGTGACCGAGTTGATGGCGCTGGGCGAGGTCAATCGGTACCTGATCGGGAAGATCACGGCGATCGACGTGCGGTACGACGTCGGGGAGGGTCCGGAGTTGCTCGGCCGACGTCTGCCCGACGTCGACGGCCGGCTGTACGACCGGCTGCACCGCGGCCGCGGCCTGCTGCTGGACCGGACCGGACGCCTGACGACCGGAGGCTGGTCGGACCGCGTCGACGTGGTGACGGATGCCGGGGCGGGGGCGCCGGCACTGCTGGCCCGGCCGGACGGGTACGTCGCCTGGATCGGCGACGATCAGGCAGATCTGGACGTGCACCTCGCCCGGTGGTTCGGGGAGGTCGCGGGCTGAGCGAGCCGCCCGCCCGGGCGGGGCGCCGGGGTACCTCGCAGTCGGCGCGGGGTTCCTCGGCGCTCGGCGCGGGGTTCTTCGGCGCTCGGCGCGGGGTTCCTCGGCGCTCCGCGCGGGGGTCTTCGGCGTTCGGCGCGGGCGGGGTCCGTCCGTCGGCCGGGCCGGCCGGGCGGTCACCGGCGGCCGGCGGGCTCCGGGACCTTCTTGCGGGCGGCCGCCCGATGGCGGACGAACTCCACCACCAGCGGCGCCGCCGACAACGCGACCAGTGCGACAAGGATCAACTCGATGTGGTGCCGCACGAACGCGATCCGCCCCAGCACGTACCCGGCCGACGGCAACCCGAAGCTCCACAAAGCCCCACCGACGACGTTGTAGACCACGAACGTGCGATAAGGCATCCGAGCCACGCCCGCCACGATCGGCGTGAACGTCCGCACCACCGACACGAATCGCGCCAACACGATCGACCGCGGCCCGTACCGCTCGAACACCCCGCGAACCCGTTCCAGGTAGGCCTTCTTGAACAGCCGCGAGTCCGGCCGTCGATACAGCGCCGGACCGACCCGCCGCCCGAACACGAACCCGACCTGATCCCCGGCGATCGCCGCCCCCGTGATCAGCAGACAGACCACCCAGAACGGCTGGTGCAGATAGCGGCCGTCGGCGACGAGCAACCCGGCCGTGAACAGCAGCGAGTCACCGGGCAGGAAGAACCCGAGCAGCAGGCCCGACTCGGCGAACACGATCGCGAGGATGCCCAGCAGACCGAACGTCGCAATCAGCGATTCCGGCGACAGGAAGTGCGGCACGCCTCAGATCCTGGTTCACCCCCGCAAGCCCCCGCCGCCCGGGGTTGCCGCCCCGACCGGGCTCACAGCGGGCGGGCTCACGCCGGGCGGGCTCACGCCGGCCGGGCCGGCCATTCGGGAACGAGCCCGGGGATCGCGTCCTGCGCCGAGCCCGGAAACCGCGGAGGCCGCTTCTCCAGGAACGAAGCCACCCCCTCAGCCGCCTCACCACCCCCACCGAGCGCCGCGATCACCCCCGAATCCAGCCGATGCGCGTCCCACGGACTGGACGCACCGAGCATCCCCCACAGCATGTGCCGAGCCGCCGCCACGGAGACGGCCGACGTGTTCTCGGCGATCTCGATCGCGATGCCCCGGGCGGTGTCGAGAAGGTCGGCATCCGGCACCACCCGCGACACCAACCGCCCACTCAACGCCTCGTCCGCCGGAAACACCCGCCCGGTCGCGACCCACTCCATCGCCTGCGAGATCCCCACCACCCGCGGCAGGAACCAGCTGGAGGCCGCCTCCGGCACCAGCCCCCGCCGAGCGAACACGAACCCGAACCGCGCCGACTCCGCCGCCAGCCGGACGTCCATCGGCAACGTCATCGTCGCCCCCACCCCGACGCACGGCCCGTTGATCGCCGCGATCACCGGCTTCCGCGACGCCGCGATCCGCAACGCGACGACCCCGCCGAGGTCCCGTGGCACCCCGTCGATCAGCTGCCCGCTACGCGGCCCGTTCGCCGGGTCGAACGTGTCGGCGCCGCCGCTCAGGTCTGCCCCCGCGCAGAACGCGCGCCCGCGTCCGGTCACGATCACCACGCGGACGTCGTCGTCGACGTCCGTAGCGTCGAACGCTGCTACCAATTCGGACGCCATCCCCGGCGTGAAAGCGTTCAGCCGCGCCGGGCGATCGAGAGTGATCGTCGCGACCCGATCCTGTATCTCCAGCGCGATCGCCCGCTCCGTCATGCCGGGAGCCTAGTGCCCGGGCTGCGCCCCCGATGCCGTTATCCCCAG
Organism: Cryptosporangium phraense; assembly: GCF_006912135.1. Taxonomy (NCBI): domain Bacteria; kingdom Bacillati; phylum Actinomycetota; class Actinomycetes; order Cryptosporangiales; family Cryptosporangiaceae; genus Cryptosporangium; species Cryptosporangium phraense. The sequence continues at coordinate 207,781 of NZ_VIRS01000015.1, forward strand.
GGGCCGGATCGATCGTCGGAACTGTCGTAGCCGGTGTCCAGACTCCGGGTATGCGAATTCGGGCCGGGCCTTCATCCGGCGAACCCGATACGCCCACGCCCAACCGGTCCTCACTCAGGCCGACCCGCCGCCACGCCCGACCGCCGCCCCGGCCCGCGTGCGCCAGACCCTGTTAGAACGCGCCTTCCGGCCGAGCCCGCCGGAAGGCCCGCAAGCACGACCGGCCAACCCAAGCCCCCCAGCGCGACCGGCCACTGCCACGCGGTGCTGTCCGGCCCAACGCAACCCGAGCGACGATCCCAAAGCCACGACCACGCCCGTCCGGAGCCCCCGCCCCCATCGCCACGCGGCCGCTGCACCGCCGCCGCACCACCGCCGCCGCACCACCGCCGCCGCACCACCGCCGCCGCACCACGGCACCGCCGCACCGCCGCACCGCCGCCGTCGCACCACCGCACCGTCGCATCACGGCACCGCCGCACCGCCGCATCACGGCACCGCCGCATCACGGCACCGCCGCACCACGGCACCGCCGCACCACGGCACCGCCGCACCGCCGCACCACCGCACCGCCGCACCGCGGCACCACGGCACCGCCGCACCGCCGCACCACGGCACCGCCGCACCGCCGCACCACGGCACCGCCGCACCGCCGCACCACGGCACCGCCGCACCGCCGCACCACGGCACCGCCGCACCGCCGCACCACGGCACCACGGCACCGCAGCACCACGGCACCGCAGCACCGCAGCACCACGGCACCGCAGCACCGCAGCACCGCAGCACCGCAGCACCGCAGCACCGCAGCACCGCACCACCGCAGCACCGCAGCACCGCAGCACCGCAGCACCGCAGCACCGCCGCACCGCCGCACCGCCGCACCCGAGCCAGTGCATCCCCCCAAGGGGAGGCGAAGATCGAGGCCCACCGCGCACGTGATCCGCCGGTCGAGAAGAGGGCCAGGCGTCGATGAGTGATTCCGGAGGCAGTGGTCGCCCGGGGATCGCCCAGGTGTTCGGTGATCTGGCCGGGGCGTAGCGAAATGCGGGACGCCCGGCCCCGGGAAGGGCGGGAAGACCCCCGAACGGGCGGCCATCCCGCGATCCCGGTTCCTAGCAACGGCACCTCCGCGGCTGGCGCGCGCTCGCCGGTAGGCCTGCTGCTTACCGGATTGGTCAACTTACCTGACCAAGTAGTCAGGAAAGTTGACCAATCCGCATAACCACACGGTCGGCCAGCGCCCCGCATCGCGCTGAGGATCGGGGCAGTTGGTCGCGCTTGTCACGGCGTCCGATCGCCGTGGTCAGTGCGACAAGGCGTGTGGGACGCATCCGGTAAGGGTCGCGCCTTCCAGGGGGTCGCGGGCCGGAACGGGTCGCAGGCGGGAACGGGTCGCCGCGCCGTCAGGACCATCTGGAAGCCGGCGACCTGAACGGTCGACACAACTACTCTGCGCAGCCGCCACCAGTCACGCGCACCGCAAGGAGGCACCGACGACCGCGAGAACAACCGACCACGCCTCACGACGACCGCGCAAACCGGACTCGACCGGCCGAGCTGGAGCTGCCCATAAGCCCGCGTTATGAGGTCAACAGCAGAACCGGCCTACCGGAAAGGCTTTCGGGAACGGAGACTGGAGGACTGACGGGCGCCTACGGCTGGCGCCGGCGAGAGGCGGCACTCTGTGAGTAAGCAGGTCCGGCGGTTGGACCGGGTGGTGATCCGGTTTGCCGGTGATTCCGGTGACGGGATGCAGTTGACCGGGGATCGGTTCACGTCGGAGACCGCGTCGTTCGGTAATGACCTGTCCACGCTGCCGAATTTCCCGGCCGAGATCCGGGCGCCGCAGGGCACGTTGCCGGGTGTGTCGAGTTTCCAGGTGCATTTCGCGGATCACGACATCATGACGCCGGGGGATCGCCCGGATGTGTTGGTGGCGATGAACCCGGCGGCGTTGAAGGCGAATTTGGGGGATTTGCCGCGGGGGGCGACGATCATCGTCGACACCCACGACTTCACCAAACGGGCCCTGGCCAAGGTCGGCTACGAAGCCTCTCCCCTCGACGACGGCTCGTTGGACGGGTATCACGTGCATTCGCTGGGCCTGACGGATTTGACGTTGCAGGCCGTGGACGGGCTGGGGCTCTCGCGCAAGGACGCCGGGCGGGCGAAGAACATGTTCGCCCTGGGTCTGGTGTCGTGGCTGTATTCGCGCCAGATCGACTCGACGGTGGGGTTCCTGGAGAAGAAGTTCGCCACCAAACCGGATGTGGCGGCGGCGAACGTGGCCGCGTTGAAGGCCGGCTGGAATTACGGGGAGACCACCGAGGATTTCTCGGTCACCTATGAGGTGAAACCGGCGGCGATGCCGGCCGGTACCTACCGCAACATCTCCGGCAACCTCGCCCTCGCCTACGGCCTGCTCGCCGCCGGCCAGCGCGCCGAACTCCCGATCTTCCTGGGGGCCTACCCGATCACGCCCGCGTCGGATGTGCTGCACGAGCTGTCGAAGCACAAACGGTTCGGGGTGCGGGCGTTCCAGGCCGAAGACGAGATCGCCGCGATCGGCGCCGCGTTGGGCGCGTCCTTTGGCGGCGCGCTGGGAATCACCACCAGCAGCGGTCCGGGGGTGGCGCTGAAGTCCGAAACCATCGGCCTGGCCGTCTCCCTCGAACTGCCCCTCGTGGTCGTGGACGTGCAGCGCGGCGGCCCCTCCACCGGCCTGCCCACCAAGACCGAACAGTCCGATCTGCTGCAGGCCATGTTCGGGCGCAACGGCGAAGCCCCGGTCCCGATCGTCGCCCCGCGCTCCCCGAGCGACTGTTTCGACGCGGCCCTGGAAGCCGCGCGGATCGCGCTCACCTACCGCACCCCGGTGTTCCTGCTCTCCGACGGGTATCTC